>PQAQ01000068.1 GCA_003105305.1 Candidatus Methylomirabilota bacterium | reverse complement strand
GCGGGAGCTGCAGGAGCGGGTCATGGCCGTCCGGATGTTGCCGGTCGGCACCGTGTTCAAGCGATTTCCTCGCGTGGTGCGCGACCTGGCGGCGGAGTGCGGAAAATCGGTCACCCTCCAGATAAAAGGAGAGGAGACCGAGCTGGATAAGACCGTGATCGAGCGTATCAGCGATCCGATGACTCACCTGATCCGCAATGCGGTCGATCATGGAATTGAGCCGCCGGATCGACGACTGGCCCAGGGTAAGCCTGCCGAGGGGTGGATCCGGCTGAATGCCTTTCATCAGAGCGGCAGCATTTACATTGAGGTGGCCGACGACGGCCGCGGCCTCGATAAGTCCAAGATTCTTAAAAAGGCGGTTGAGCAGGGCCTTATCAGCGGAGATGAGTCGCTCAGCGACGACCAGGTCTATCGCCTGATCTTTCGACCCGGTTTCTCAACCGCTGAGCAGGTGACCGATGTATCAGGCCGCGGGGTGGGAATGGACGTCGTCGTGCGGAATATCGAGGGGTTGGGAGGGTCAATCGCCATTGCGACCGAGGCAGGTCGCGGGACCCGGTTTACGATCAAGTTGCCGCTTACACTGGCGATCATGGACGGCCTGTCGATTCAGGTCGGCCACGAGGTCTATATCATCCCGTTGGTCTCGATTACCGAGTCGATCCGGCCGAAGCCGACGGATCTGGGTAAGGTGGTCGGTCGCGGCGAAGTGGTCAGCGTCCGCGGCCATGCTCTGCCGATTGTCCGCCTTTATGAGCTGTTTGACGTCACTCCCAGGGTAAGCGATCCGACCCTAGGCCTGCTCGTCATCGTCGAGCAGGACGGTCGGCGGGTCGCCCTCCTGGTAGATGAACTGCTGGGACAGAATCAGGTGGTCATCAAGAGCCTGGAGATGAATTATCGCAAGGTGCCGGGCCTGTCCGGAGCGACCATCCTGGGCGACGGTCGGGTGGCGATGATCCTGGATATTCCGGAATTGGTTCGGTTGGCTTCCGGGTCACACGCGCTCCGCCAGGCCGCCTGAGGACCCCTTATGAGCCGGATGGGGACCATAGACAATCGGGCGTCGGACAGGGTGCGTCACAGTATAAGGCAGGAGTGAAGCGTCGAAGGCGGTCACTGCTGCAGCCGGGATCGATGCGGCCCGCAGCGCATGTAAAGAGTTCCATACACGGATCGGGTTTGTACCACTGATCCAGAACGGAGAAGGAGAGACGCTCATGAGCGAACGGATGATTGACCAGACTAGCTATACCGATGGCACGCACCAGTTTCTGACCTTTGCCCTTGGGCAGGAGGAGTATGGAGTAGAAATCCTCAATATCCAGGAAATCAAGGGATTCTCGGCCATCACACCTCTTCCCAACGCGCCGGTGTTCGTCAAGGGGGTGCTGAACCTTCGCGGCACGATCGTGCCCATTATCGACCTCCGTAAAAAGTTCGGGCTACCCGATGTAGAGTTGACGAAGTTTACCGTCATCGTAGTCGTTCAGATTCGGAGCCGGTCGGCCGCGCAGCAGCGAACCATGGGATTCATTGTCGACGCCGTCTCCGATGTCCTTAACGTCGCGGGCGACGACATCCAGCCCACGCCGGAATTACACGGCCAGGTGGACACCTCCTTCATTAACGGGTTGGCTAAGTCCGGAGAGAAACTGGTGATCCTGCTGGATATCGAGAAGGTGCTGACAACCGTAGAGGCGGCAAGTATGGTGCAGGCGGCGGCCGAGGCGGCCTTCCGGAACTAGGCGGTGATGATTGCTGCCGACAGACAACTCCTTTGAAGGGGAGGGAGTGATGAGATTCGCACACTGGAAGATCAGTACGAAGATTCTAGGACCCATTGGCGCCGTGATGATCGTGCTCTGTGTGGGCGGGGCGTTCTATCTCTATTCCGAGTCGATGCGGGCTGTGGAGTCTCAGGCCAGACAGACGGCCCAGGCCCTTTCGGTGCAGGTCAGTCAGGATCGTATGTACTATAACGCCCAAGTTGTCGCGAAGCTGAAGAAGGACGGCTTTGAGGTCAAGCCCGGCACTGCTCAGAGTCGAGACGAAAAGGGGTGGATCCCGCTACCGGCCACCTTCGTCAACGAGGTGACCGCCAAGGTCAACGAGAAAGGACTGTATAAGGTCGATCTGCTGAGCCTCTGGCCGATCAACAAGACCAAAGGGCCTCGTGATGAGTTCGAACGGCGGCTCCTGGAGCAGCTCGTCAAGGAGTCGAAGAGCCAACCGGCCGAGATCCGGTGGACGGACGGCGCGCCTTCGCTGTATCTGTTCACAGCCGACGTCGTATCGGCTCAAGGTTGCGCGGACTGCCACAATGCCCATCCCGATAGTCCCAAAAAGGATTTCAAGCTGGGCGATGTGATGGGAGGACTGGTCGTGCAGGTTCCGTTGGCGGCAGCGTTCGCCGCCGCCAAGAAGAGCGCCTGGAGCGCCATCGGAGGCTTGGCGGTCGTATTGGGCGGTTTGTGGCTGATGCTGGCCTGGATTATTCGCGCCTACGTGAAGCGCCCGGTGACCGATATGCTGCCGGTGATTCGTGGGCTGGCCGATGGCGACCTCTCGCAGCGCGTTCCCGTGCGCTGTAGCGATGAATTAAGCCAGATGGCTGCGGCGTTAAACGGTTCGCTGGACACCTTAAATCCGTTCTTGCGTCGAGTGTCAGCGGTTGCCTCTTCGGTATCCATGGCGACGCAGAGCTTAGCCGCCGGCAACGAGGAGCTGAGTGGCGGTGTCCAAATGCAGGCCTCTTCGCTGGAGGAGACGGCCGCATCGCTGGAGCAGATGACCTCCACCGTCAAGCAGAATGCGGATAATGCGGGCCAGGCGAATCAGATGGCGATGAACGCCAGAGAGGTGGCGGAAAAGGGCGGCGCGGTGGTCGAAGAGGCTATCGCCTCCATGGGGGCGATCACCCGCTCCTCCAGGCAGATCGCCGCCATCATCACGACCATCGACGAGATTGCCTTTCAGACCAACCTGCTGGCGCTCAATGCGGCCGTCGAGGCCGCCCGCGCCGGCGAGCAGGGCCGCGGCTTTGCTGTAGTGGCCAGCGAGGTCCGGGCGCTCGCTCAACGCTCCGCGGCCGCCTCCAAGGAGATCAAGGCGCTTATCACCGATTCGGTGAGTAAGGTGGAGGAAGGATCCAGGCTGGTGAATCGATCCGGCGAGACCCTGAACGAGATCGTCGCTTCAATTAAGAAGGTGGCCGATCTGATCGCCGATATCTCTGCCGCCTCCGGGGAGCAGGCGCAAGGGATCGAGCAGGTAAACCAAGCGGTCACTCAGATGGACAGCGTAACCCAAAGCAACGCCGCCCAGACCGAAGAGATCAGCTTGACCGCCCAGACCCTGGCGGCGCAGGCAGACGAATTGTCGGCCCAGATTGAGATATTCAAACTGGGAACCGCGGACGACGGCGAGATCTCGGCGAGCAAGAAAGTGGTACCTATAAACGCGCGGCGAGATAAGATCAGGGTTGAGTCGCCGAAGGCTGCTGCTGTTGTGGCGGCCGCCACCGGGACCGATGCGGCCCACGGCGTCTTTGAGGAGTTCTAGCGAGGTGACGGCAGACATGTACGGGACTATAGCAAGGCCAGCCTCTCAGGTCTTGTCGGAGGTTACGATCACCGATCAGGAGTTCCGACTGTTTCAGAATCTGATAAAAGCCCACACCGGGATCGCGCTGAGCGAACACAAGCGCAATCTTGTCTGCTCCCGGCTTGGCAAGCGGCTGCGCGCGCTGAGCCTGCCATCGTTCCGGAAGTATTATGACTATCTTAGGGATGAGGCCGGGCAGACGGAGCTGGAGCATTTCGTTAATGCGATCACCACGAACAAGACCGATTTTTATCGCGAAAAGGCGCACTTCGATTTTCTGGAACAGGAGATGGTGTCGGCTTGGAAGGCGCGAGTGGTGCGAACCGGTAAGCGGCAGATCCGGATCTGGAGCGCCGGGTGCAGCAGCGGTGAAGAGCCGTACACCATCGCCATCACGCTGCGAAACGCTATCGAGAACTTTTCAGCCTGGGATGTGCGCATCCTGGCCTCCGACATCGATACCGAGGTCCTGGACCGGGCAGCGCAAGGCGTATACCCAACGGAACGCGTGGCCGATATTCCCAAACCGATTCTTGAGCGGTATTTTCTCCGTGGAACCGGTTCGCGCGCCGGGTTTGTACAGGTGGCTCCAGAGATTAGGGATCTCATCACATTTCGACAGATTAATCTCCAGTGGGACCCGTGGCCTGTCCGAACGTTCTTTGACTGCATCTTCTGTCGAAACGTGATCATCTACTTCGACAAGCCGACGCAGCGCCGCCTAATGGAACGATTCGCCGCGTATCTTAAAGATGATGCTTATCTATTCCTGGGACATTCCGAGTCGCTCTACGGGATGAGCGATGAGTTTACGCTTCTTCGCAATACCATTTACCGGAAGCGAGAGGGGAAAGGGTCGGCGACGCCGCCGTGGGCGACGAAATGAGCCGCAAAGGCGAGGTGACCATCCACATCGGGGGCGTATTCGCTACACACGAGCCCACCGTGATTAAGACCCTGCTGGGATCCTGTATCGCCGCCTGTCTTCGGGATCCCGCAACGGGTATTGGCGGCATGAATCACTTCATGCTGCCCGCTGCACCGAACGGTGACGGCGAGGCGAATCCCGCCCGGTTCGGACTGCATGCTATGGAACTGCTCATCGGGAAGATCCAGAGGCTGGGAGGGGAACGATCCCGGCTGCAGGCCAAGGTCTTTGGCGGGGGGCACGTCCTGCAGATCGCTGAGTCGGCCCACGGAGTCCCTCAGCAGAATATCCGATTTATCCGTGAGTTCTTGCGCACGGAGGAGATCCCGCTGTTGGCGCATGATCTGGGAGGCCGCGCCGCCAGGTATGTGCTCTTCGATACCGCCTCCGGAAAAGTCAGGGTGAGGCGGCTGGCCGGTATGACCAGCGTGACGACGGTGGTCGAACGCGAGCATGAAGCGACGGCGCAGCAGCAGATCGAGCAATATGGCGATGTGACGCTATTTGAAGACTGACGGGAGATAGACTGTAGGCTGAAGAGGCGAGGCGGGAGGAGAGG
>PQAQ01000067.1:23254-35628 GCA_003105305.1 Candidatus Methylomirabilota bacterium | reverse complement strand
CCGGCCATCAACCCGATGATCAAGGTCATGAACTTGGTCGCGATCCTGGTGGCCCCATTGGCTATTCGCCAGATCAGTTGGGGCGTACGGGGGTTGATTTTTGCGGCGTGTGTGCTCATCCTCGGGATGTCGGTGGTCTTCAGCAAGCGCGGCTCAATCGTCGAGGACGAGCCAGCCGCGGCAGCCAAGCAAGCGGAGGCCAGCCGCGCGCACTAACCAACCGATGGCCTTTGCTCTAAATCTCCTGCCGGTCATCCTGACAGAGGATACGGTAATGGTTGTCAGCAGGGGAACCAGAATATACAGCCAGACGGGAACGTCTGACTGGCGGTATAAGTCTAACGGCCCTTCAGGGTGTTTGCCTTGGAGGGCCGTTGTGTTTTCAGGAGCGAGCGCTGGTTTTCCGTAGAGATCAAGAGCGGCTCGAGTGTGAGGACGTCAAGACCACCATGATCTGTGTGTGCATTGGTATAGCGCCTTCACAGTATCACTCATGCAGTGCGGTACATCAAACAAGGAGATCTGACATGCGACTTAGAATACGCGGGTTCTGGGTGTTTTTCGGCTGGGCACTTGTGCTTTTCCTCGGCGGCTGCGGAAGTCCCTATCTTTTCGGGCCAACAAAAGTTGGAAGTTCCGTTCATCTTGAATTCCAAGACGAGGGTAGGGGCGGACTTGGGGGAGACGCTCAAATGGCCCTTTATGAGCGCGGGACAGAAAGTGTTGTAGTGGGTTGGGAACACTTTTTTGGATATGACGACGATTTTAATACGCGAATACATAATCATATCTATCGAGGCGGTGTGCAATTCAACGTAGGTCTGCTGAGCGAGCCTCCAGCCAAGACGGTCACCAAAGCTACATTAAACTATACGATTCAAACCGGCACAGAGGCACCAAGCAAAGGATTCATCGAATCATGTGCGACAAAGCTTTTGCTCGCGAAAGAAGATTGGCACGGCATCCCCGAGGTAGATATCGCAAAGGCACCTGATACTATTTTGGGAGACCTCTATAAGGATGGTCTGTCTAAAAGTCCTCTCGGTTCGAAAGTCAGTGTTGATGTGACCGATGCGGTCAAAGCTTGGGCGAGTGGGGCAAAAACGAATTTCGGCTTCGTATTTGTAGGCTCTACAGAAGAATACGGCCTGATAAAAAATAACGATAAATGTTGGACTCTGCTAGGTGATCTTACGCTCAGGGTAGATTACACTAAGCCATAGTTGCGCGATGGTAGCGGACGGTCGTCCATGCGAACCCGCTCGCGCTTCCGCCTGCCGGCCGAACCCGTAACCCCGTTAGCAGATTTCCCCGTATATGGCGATTGACGCTTAGCGGACGACGCTATATACTTCTTCTGTGATCAAATCCTTTGCGAACGAGCAGACCGAAGGCGTCTATCTGCGGGAGTTTGACAAGAGGCTCCCCGCGGAAGTGCAGCAGGCAGCGCTGCGAAAACTCAGGATGATCAACAATGCCAAGTCAATTCAAGATCTGCGCTCTCCACCTGGGAATCGGCTTGAGAAGTTGAGAGGCGATCGGGCCGGGCAGTACTCGATCCGGGTCAATGACCAGTGGCGAGTCTGCTTTGAATGGCGGGACGACGACGCCTATGAGGTTGAGATTGCTGACTATCATTAGGAGGTAGGGGTTATGGCTGGTAGGAAACTGGAGCCGGTGCATCCGGGTGAGGTGCTCGAAGAAGAGTTTTTGAAGCCCCTTAGTCTGAGTCAGCATCGTCTGGCGTTGGACATCGGAGTCGATCCTCGCCGCATCAATGAAATCGTCCTGGGTAAGAGAGGCATTACGGCCAATACCGCCCTGCGACTCGGCCGGTATTTCCAGACCTCCCCCGAATTCTGGCTTGGACTGCAGGCTCAGTACGATCTGGATGTGGAAGAGGACCAAGTGGGAAAAAGACTCGAGCGGGAGGTTCGAGTCTATGCCGAGGCCCACTAACGGACAGCTTGACGCTGACGACACCTGAGGTTATACTTCCGGTATGAAAACTGCTGTATCTGTCCCCGATGAGATTTTCAAACAGGCCGAGCGGTTGGCTAAGCGAGCGCACATGTCTCGCAGTCGGATGTTCAGCGAGGCGCTTCGGGAGTACGTCGCACGCCATACTCCGGAGGAAGTCACCGAGGCGATGGATCGCGTGTGCGCCGAACTGGGGGAGGGTGCTGCGGACGAGTTCGCGGTTGCGGCGTCGCGCGAAACACTGGAGCGTAACGAGTGGTGATTGCGCAGGGCGAGGTCTGGTGGGCGGATTCTCCGGCGCCTATCGGCTCCGGCCACGGTGTTCGGCGTCCCGTTGTGGTGGTCCAGGGAGACGGGTTGAACCGCAGCCGCATCGCAACCGTCGTCTGCGTTCCGTTGACCAGTAATCTCAAATGGGCGGCCGCACCCGGCAACGTGATCCTTTTGCCACGCGTGACCGGGCTCACCAAGGAATCGGTCGCGAACGTCTCGCAGTTAGTGACCATCGATAAGACGTACCTCACGGAACGGGTCGGAAAACTTCCGGCCACAAAGTTCGAACTGATCCTGGCTGGTATCGATGTGGTGTTGGGTCGGTAATGGGTAAAGTCTACGACGAAATCGATGATGGACTTCGCACATTCATTGAAGCACAGCGGCTGTTCTTCGTGGCCACGGCCCCGCTCGATGCGAGCGGCCATGTCAACGTATCGCCGAAGGGATTGGATACACTGAGGATTCTCGGTCCGCGCCAGGTCGCGTATCTGGATTACATCGGCAGCGGGACAGAAACGATCGGACATCTGAAAGAAAACGGCCGGATTGTTCTCATGTTGTGCGCGCTGGAGGGACGACCGAAGGTCGTGCGCCTTCACGGTATCGGCGAAGTATTGGAACCCATGAGTGCTGCATACCGGCAACTCCGATCGCTCTTTCCGGTCTATCCGCCCGACCGGGCGATTATTCGCATGTCGGTTCGCCGCATCTCGGTGTCGTGCGGCTTTGGTGTTCCGATGTTTCGATTCGAGCGAGATCGATCTGAGCTGATCGAGTGGTCCGATCGGAAGGGCGCCGATGGCCTCCGGCAGTATCAGCTTACAAGGAACGCCACCAGTATTGATGGGCTTCCGGCCATCACGTGGCTCCCACAGCCTGAAACTCCAGGCGAGCCTTCCGCTGGCTGACGGGTATGCGACAGCCGGTGAGCGTGCCCATGGGTATGAACGTCAGTCTGGCGCCTCTGCTACTCGGTCGCTCGTCATTGCGAGCGACCAACGGGCGCGTGGCAATCTTACCGTATTTGGTAATGCGAAGAGCGGTGCGATTGCTTCGGTTGCTGGGCTCTCTCGCAATGACAGAAGGGGAAGACCTTCGGAACACTATTTGAGAGGAGACACAAGGTAGCATGCCAGCCTATATAATTCTCGATATTGAGGTGACCGATCCGGTCGGTTTTGAGCGGTACAAGCAAGCGGCAGCGCCGGCCCTTGCTGTGTATGGCGGCAAGTATCTGGCGCGTGGGGGTCGAACGGAAACCCTTGAAGGCGATTGGTCTCCCACGCGACTGGTGATCCTGGAGTTTCCGGATGTCGGCCACGCGAAGCAGTGGTTGGAATCGCCGGAGTATCGCGAGGCGAGAGGTCTGCGCCGTCAGAGCGCGAACACTGACATTGTGGCGATCGAAGGAGTCGCATGACCATCTAACGGAACTCTACACCAGACAACACGCCTGCCCCCGAGAAAGAGACCGTCAGCCGACCGGAATTACCGATGGAATCCGGTTCATGATGGATAGTGTCCGTACCCCAAAAACTCACAGGAGACCGGTGAAGCCCATGCCTCTCCCCATCGCGTGGGACACCGACTCTGTGACGGTCGTCCTGACGCTTTGACTGCCAACCTCAGTCTTCTGAGTGCGGTGCAACTACCAGGCCTTGGCTTGACAGGGTTGGGGGCGAGAGGGTAAAAGAGGTTGAACGGAGACGCCATGGGGCTCAAGCAACGATATACGTCGACAATCAAGGCGTGGCCGGTCGAAGAGCGGCCACGGGAGCGGCTGCTTCAGCTTGGCCCGGGCGCGCTCACGACAGCGGAACTGCTCGCGATCCTGCTGCGCACGGGGACCGGCGGCCAGAGCGCGGTAGAACTGGCCAGGAGCTTGTTGGACCGGACTGGTGGCCTGCGCGAGTTGGACCGCAAGGGCGCAGAAGAGCTGCAGGAGGCGAAGGGGCTGGGCTTGGCGAAGATCGCTCAACTCAAGGCGGCGTTCGAGTTGGGCCGTCGGTTGATGGCGGAGGAGAAGAAGGTGCGGGGGGCCGTGACCTCCTCGAAAGAGGTGTACGAATGGCTGCGACCGCAGATGCAGAGCCTGACAAAGGAGGTCTTTAAGGCGCTCTTGCTCAACGGCAATAACGAGGTATTGGAGTGCGTCATCGTCTCGGAAGGATCGCTGACGGAAAGTCCGGTCTACCTTCGGGATCTGGTGAATCTTGCGAATCGGCATCGGGCAGCGGCGTTAATCGTTGCCCATAACCACCCGTCGGGTAATCCTCGCCCGAGTTCAGCAGATAAGTCGCTCACGGAGCAGTTGGTGTCAATGGGGCGGCTGCTCAAGATCGGTGTCCTGGATCACGTGATTATCGGCGATGGCCGGTATTATAGCTTCGCCGACGAAGGGCTGATCGAACAGTATGGCGGCTCCTTTGACGGGCATCGGACGCGGTGAAGAGAGGATCGAGGGGCGGCAGCGTGGCGACCGCGGCTGAACACGTCCGGTTGTTGAGGGTTGCCCGTATTGCGGGAGCGGTAGGATTATTGTTACTGTCGGGGTGTCAGTTCATCCCACCGGAGCTCCGAACGTTCAAGTCACCGATCAGGCTGTCCCCGCTCAAGCATGAAGTAACGGTGCAGCCGGCCAAGGGGATGGATCCTGCGCCATTCAAGATCGATCATGCGAAGGCCGGATCCGCCGAGGTGCAGCTCACGATTTCCAATCCTACGACCTCGACGATCCGCATCGCGTGGACAAACGGGATCTTCATTACGGCTGACAGTATCTCATATGCGATTGGGGTAAAAACAGATCGCGATCGGTTTTCGACGCAACCGACAACTATTGAGCCTAATAGCACAGTTCAAGTGATCCTTGTGGCCATCGGGAAAGACGGCAAGCCGGTAGTGCCGGTGGGGAAGTCGATCGAGGCCCCCTTTCGGGTGGGACTCAAAGTCACCGCAGAGCGGGGAATCATGCAGTGGCGGGGTACGGTGTGGGTATTTGTCTCATAACGTATCTGATAACGAGGAGATATCCTGAGAGTGGAGGAAGTGAGACAATGCGTGTAACGTGGAGGATGGCAAAGCGCTCCGTGCGGGACGGGAGCGCCGATGGGCGCCCTATGCTTAGAGGTGAGGTATGGCTATGGAGAGCGGTTCTCACGTGCGGCCTGCTCTTGGTCGGCGTACAGAGCGGATGGAGCGACGAACCCCCGCCGGCTGGAGGACACCATCATCACCCGGCAACGACACCCCCGCCGGCGGTTTCGCAACAGAAAGCCCCGGTCGCGCAGGCGCCTCGCCTCGCCGTACCCCCAAAGTGGCGGTTTGCCGTTCCAGCCGGAGATCATCACACTGGGCGGCAAGTGTTTATCGATTATGAATGCTTCAAGTGTCATGAGGTTGTCGGTGAGGATTTTCCGGCGCCTAAGGTCGAACAGGGCGACGTCGGACCTGCGCTTTCCGGAATGGGTGCGATGCACCCCGCGGAGTATTTCCTGGAAACGATGATCGACCCGAATGCCTCTGTCGCCTGGCGGATCAAGCACCACAAGGATGAACACAAAGGGTATCTCGGGGCTGATGGTAAATCTAAGATGCCCAGCTACAACGACACGATGACTGTTCAGCAACTTATCGATCTTGTCGCGTACCTGAAGAGCCTGACCGAAGGTGGGCATCGACATTGAGGGTGGCGTGAGGCCCTGTATTAGCACTGCAAGCAGCGATTTATATCGACGGCAGCGTAGGTTTTTTGCGCAGGTTTATGAGTCCGGCGCGGCGACGCCGTGGCCGTCTGTCGAACCGACGCCAGCGCTCAGACGATTAGCTCGACTAGTGAAGCGGCGCAAGGGCAGTAGCCGGATACTGGACCTGGGTTGTGGTGAGGGACGCCATACGCTGCTGTTTGCTCACACCGGTTGCTTCACCGTTGGTCTCGACTATCTGGCGGCCCCGCTCAGAACCGTTGCGCAACGGGCCCGCGCGAAGCGACTGACGTCACTGATCAGACTTCTGCTGGGCGATGCGCTCATGCCGCCGTTGAAGTCGGGGCGTTTCGATGTGCTGGTGGACAGCGGGGTGTTCCATCATCTCAAAAAAGCCGACTGGCCGATCTATCTCAATCGTGTGCTCGGACTTGTGAAGCCTGGGGGTTACGTTCATCTGACGGTTTTCAGTGCCAGATTCAAACACTATCCCGGCGAGCGGCGAACACGCAATTGGTGCGTGCATCGTGGCCACTATGATCGCTTCTTCGTCAAACGGGACTTCGCCGATATCTTTAGCGCGCAATGCGAGATCGTGGCGATCGAGGAGGAGCACGAGGGACTGAACGGCTTTTTTCACGTTCTCATGCGAATGCGTCCAACAGATGCTGGGCCTGCCGGCTGAGGTCGATCGTGCTGACACCCCGTTCTAGCTGCGGAATCGTTGCAGTCGTCGGTCTTTTGTTCATGTTCCTTTCCTATCCCGTCATCGGTGGCTTCCCATGGCTCGATCCGACATCCGCGCTCGCGTCGCCGACGTGGACGGAGGTTGCATCCCCGAGTGGCGTGTTGATTGATGATCCGGAGATTCGTGAGATCATCGCGCGACCGACCCTGTACCAACAGATGTCACGCATCCGATTTTCAAGCGATCGTCGGACCTACGAGTTTCTCGCGAGCCACCCGCCGCTTTCCAGTCAGATCGCCAAGCGTCTGTATCCACAGTTAGATGGGTATAACGTGACGCGGATCGAGCAAGGCATCTATACGATTGAAGACCGCGGCTCGCTGCGAGGCGAGGCGAGGTTGATCGGAGCGGCAGATGATCGGCACATCTATCGGTTTCAGGGGGAGTTTCGATCTCTCGCCAATCTTCTCCATTTTACCGGTCGGATGGTGGTGATCTTCCGTTATCGCGAAGTTCGCGAAGGAAGCCGGACCTTCATAGACAGCGACCCGGGTTTCTATCTCCGGATCGATCAGCTTTTTTTTCACACGATGACGAAGCTGCTATCGCCGGTGCTCCGATCAATTATCGACCGTCGGGTGCATATGATTGTTGAGGCGAGTCATAAGCTCTTCGATCAACTCCGCACCAATCCCGACGGGCTCTACCGGCAGATGAGTACGTGGCCGGAGGTGCATGCGTCGGATCTGGAGGCATTTCGGCAGACCTTTTTCATCAAGACGGCGGAGGCGCGATGACCCTACAGGAAGCGATCGGCCAGCTCTTCATTCTGGGTTTTGATGGTGACAGGCCGACTGAGAGGCTCAGAGAGTTCGTGCGAGACCTCGCCCCCGGGGGGGTCATTCTGTTTGGGCGTAATCTGGGTACGCCGGAAGAGATTGCGGTGCTGATCGATGCGCTCCAAGCGATCTCTTCAACGCCGCTGTTCGTCGCGATTGATCAGGAAGGGGGGAAGGTAGCCCGTTTGCAGGCGCCCTTCACGCGGTGGCCGTCCGCCGATGCCGTCGGAGCGGCCGACTCCCCGGATCTTACCCGCGCCATCGCCGCTTCCATCGGTAGGGAGCTGATGGCGGTTGGGATCAATATGGACATGGCGCCGGTGCTTGATGTGCTGACCAATCCCGCCAATCCGGTCATGGCCGGCCGAAGTTATGGTTCAGATCCGCGCATGGTCGCACGGCACGGGATCGCTTTTTTTAAAGGGCTTGCGGAACAGGGCGTCATCGCAGTCGGGAAGCACTTCCCGGGTCATGGCGATACGACGGTTGACTCGCACCTCGCACTCCCGCTTGTCTCGCATGACCTCGACAGGCTCTCGACCATCGAGTTCATTCCATTTGTCGCCTCGATTGAGGCGGATATTCCCGCGCTCATGACGGCTCATCTGTTGATCCCCGCCTTGGACCCGGACCGGCCCGCCACACTATCTCGACGGATCCTGACCGATCTGTTGCGGGCGCAGATGAGTTTTGACGGCCTGATTATCAGCGACGATCTCCTGATGCAGGGGATTGCGGAGAGCACCTCGCCCGGTGAGGCGGGCGTTCGATTCCTGGAGGCCGGCGGCGACCTCATGCTGATTTGCCAGGACGAGGCGGCGCAGCGGCAGGCGTTGCGCGCCGTGGTTGACGCTGTGGAGATCGGACGCCTGTCCGAGGAGCGAGTGCAGGCGTCGTATGATCGTATTGCCAGGGTAAAGGCGCAGTACCTGCGCGACGGACGAGAGGCTTCTCCGGGGGAGATTGGCGCGATTGTGGGTTGCGCTGCCCACCGACGGTTGGCTGCGCGCGCGCAGTAGTTCGATCATGAGGCATCTGCGTCGATCGGTGCCCATGCTGATCGTGCTGATGGCCACCGCATGTACTACCGGCGCCGGCTTGGAGGTTCTGCGGGCGCCCGATGAAACGCTCCGCGTGGAGCGAACCGCCCAGACGTTGGTGAGGGCCTTTCCTGCCAACATATCCAGACGGTCGTTTACCTTCCAGATTGTAGGCGATGATCGGGCCTCGGCATGGAATATCGCGCCCGGCATTGTCTATCTCAGCCACACGGTCGCCCGCGATGCCCCAGACGATGAGTTGGCCCAACTTATTGCTCATAGCCTGGGGCACGACCTGTTGGCCCATCCGGTGGCCGACGTGAACCCTTCTGGCGCGCGTCAGGCGATGGAGGAGGTCGCTATTGCGGTGGTGCCTGGAGGGCTATTGCTGGCGGGAATCGTAGAAGGCGTGAGGGAGAGCAGCGAGTATACGCTTGCCCAGGAGATCGAGGCTGAGCGTATTGGACTGCGACTCTGGCTTCACAGCGGGCGGAGCTGTGCGATGTGGATCTCGCTGCGCCTGGCCCAGAGGGCGCGCGGCGACAGTTGGCATGAGCCGATTAAAAACGTTCCTCCGCCATATGAAGATCTGCTGTCAACGGTCAAGCAGGAGTGCGTAGGCCGGCAGTAGGCGGCTACGAGGAAGTGCCGGCAGCGTCAATCAGCGCTCGAAAGAGTGCGAGTTGTTCCGGATGCCGGGTGAACATCCGCTCGGGATGCCAGTGGACGGCCAGCAGAAATTGCCTGTCGTCTTCAACGCCCTCGATGACTCCATCAGGGGCCAGGGCGTTGACCGTGAGTCCAGGCGCCAGATCGCGAATGATCTGGTGGTGGGTGCTGGTTACGCGTAACTCCCGGGCACGAAAGAACCCGGCCAAACGGGTACCGGGTACAATCGTGATGTGATGAGTAGGCTCTGCGCGGCGCTCCCGAGGGCTCTGGTGCGCCGGATCGGTTTCGTTTCGGTAGGACAGGTCCTGATAGAGGCTGCCCCCCATGGCGACATTCAGAACCTGCAGCCCGCGACAGATGCCTAACAGCGGCAGCCCGCGGCTGCGGGCGGCGCGAACGATCTCCACTTCAAAGCGATCCCGCGCTTCGTCGATCTCGCCGCATCGATCGAGGATCGTTTCTCCGTAATAGGAGGGATGGATATCGGCCCCTCCGGTCAAGAGGAGTCCGTCAATCGTGTTCAGATAGGCGTCCGTCAACATCTGCCCTTCGCCGGAACTCAAGGCAGGCGTGTCGTGGGGGGTCGGCAGGATCAACGGAAGGCCGCCGGCCTCCAGGATAGCCTGTGGATACCCCTCCAGAATCGCGTGCCAGCGCTCATCGTCATCCCGATAATGCCAGGCAGTGATCCCGATCCTCGGCCGCATCGGTTACCTTTTTTGGCGGGGCTCAGGGCTGCATCGCCGCACAACGCGGCCCGGTCGGTTGCCGGTATGCTCGCCGGCCTCAACTACCGGGACGCCGTTGACGAAGACATGTTGTATGCCGAGAGGGTAGCGGATCGGTCTCTCGTAGGTGGCCTGGTCGGATATGGACGCCGGGTCGAAGAGAACGAGGTCTGCCACACAGCCTGACCGCAGACGGCCCCTGTCCAACAGGCCGAGTTTGCGACATGGATCCCAGGTCATCTTCCTGACAGCGGTTGGCAGATCGAGAACGCCCTTTTCTCGCACAAACCGGCCCAGTACCCGAGGAAACGTTCCAAAGGTTCTGGGATGGGGCCGACCATGGCTGAGCGGCCCCTGGTGGCTGCGACAGCCGGAATCCGACCCGATCATCGCATACGGTTTTTGAAGGATCGCAGTCAGATTGTCTTCACACATCGTAAAGAAGATAGCGTCAACCTGCATCCGCTCGGCCAGCAGCAGGCCGAGCACAAAGTCGACCGGTTCGGTCTGAGTCAGCCTTGCCGCCTCGTTGACGCGCAATCCTTCGTATTGCCGATGTTCCTCTTGGGTCACCTCAGAGATCATCAGTTGCGACCAGTACTCAGAAGGATAGCGCGAGGCAAGGTCATGCGCCATTCGGATGCGCGCCGCCGGATCGCCTAATCGATCGACACGCTCCTGTTGCCCGCCTTCCAGGGCCCAATTCGGCAACACCGCCTGGAGGCCGGTGTTTGAGGCAGTGTAGGGGTACCGATCACAGGAGACGTCGACTCCTCGCGCCCGTGCGTCCTCAATGCGGCGAATCGTCTCGGGAAGTTTCACCCAGTTGCGCTCTCCGGAAGTCTTGAGATGCGAGATCTGAAGCGGGATATCCGCCTGCTCAGCGACGTCGATAATCTCATCGATTGACTCAAGCAGCCCATCGCCTTCGCTGCGCATGTGGCAGGTCAGGATGCCGCCACAATCCCGCACGGCGGCGGCAATCGCGATCAGCTCCTCCGGCCTGGAAAAGCAGGCGGGGGCATACAACAGGCCTGTGGACAGGCCAAGCGCGCCGTCGGCCATCCCCTGTCGCGCTCCGTCGATCATCGCCTGCAACTCTGTTGTCGAGGGCGCGCGATTGGCGCCTCCCATAGCTGAGCCCCGCAATGTGTTGTGGCCGATCAGGAGGCCGAAGTTTTCGGAGATGCCTTCCGCCTCCAATCTCGTAAAGTAGTCTGCCGCTCCCCGCCATGCATGATCGAGATTGTAGAGCGTGCGGTAGCTGGCGGCGCGCTCTTCGTACCAGGGTCCCCATATCGGAGCGGCCGCGTAGCCGCAGTTGCCGCCGATCTCGAGGGTGACCCCCTGTCGAACGGCGCTGTCGGCCGTCGGTTGAAGCAGCAGATGATAATCGGAGTGCGAATGGATATCCACGAAGCCGGGCGCCAACGCAAGACCGGTTGCGTCGATCACCCGGTATCCTCCGGATGCGGCGACCTGTCCGATCTCTACGATCCGGTCGCCGACGACGGCGAGGTCGCCCTTCCGCACGGGCGTCCCGGTTCCGTCGATAAGATTAGCCCCGCGTATGACCAGATCATAGGAAGCCATAAAGCATCACTCAGGGTATGGGGTATGGGGTTTAGGGTATAGGGTGACGTCCTTCAACCTAAAACCCGAACCCTATACCTTCATTTCAGTGTAGCGTGATCGATTTCGTTGCGTCGCGTTCGTTCGTCTCCCGTGTCCCGCAGGATATTTGCTTACGCCAATAACTTGATGCGCTCCCTGTACTTCGCCTCTAATCGACGATTGTGCTCGTCGCCGTCTGGAAGATTGGCGCTGAGATAGACCGGCGGCATCAGCCCCTTTGCAATGAACCGTTCGACAACACTGCAGATAATCGAGTTCATGATGAACGCTCCCGCTATCAGCGAGGTTGCGCCCACCTTGGCGGCAAGGTCCGGGAACGCGAGGGCGCCGTCACCAGTCGCACCGCAGTTATCAATGATGACATCGGCGGCCTCGAAGAGGCGCTTACCGCCGGTGTGGCGAGATGCGACGGCCATGGCATGGCTTAGCGATGTAATTGCGATAACGGTAAGGTTCCGCATCTTCGCCTCCAGCGCCAACTCGACCGGAACCGGGTTGATGCCGGCATTCGAGATGATGATCAGGCACTCGCCGGCCCGCGGCTCGTGATAGTCAAGCAGAACGTCGGCGATGCCGCTGAGCCGCTCAAGCCGCCCGCTTTTTTTCGGCGGCGTAAGCGGACTGAGAAACGGCTCGGCCATCGTGTTGACGGGGACCAGTCCACCAGCGCGGTGAAACGCCTCTTGGGCAACGAGTTCCGAGTGACCGCTCCCGAAGACGTGCAGAACGCCATCAGCCAGAAGAGATGAGAAGATCAGGTCGGCTGCTCTGTCGATCGCCTCCACCTGAGTCTTCTGAATCTCGTCGAGCAC
>PQAQ01000067.1:0-23188 GCA_003105305.1 Candidatus Methylomirabilota bacterium | reverse complement strand
AGCACGCGAAGAACGGCTTCGTAATAGCGTGAATTGTCCACCCGATCCTCCGAGTTATTGCTGCGTGTCACTATTGCCGTATCCCCAGAAAGTTTCGCCCTGGAATGATTTTGCCAAGGATGGCAGGATGGGCCGCCCCGGTGATGCGTGGCAGATTACCTGGCCGACCGTGGACTGTCAGGTAGGCTAAGAGCGCAAAGGCGGAGGCTTCGATGGCGCGACCCGGAAAACCGGCTTTGTCCGCCGTCAGGATACGGCACGTGGGTAGTGCCTGCTGAAGCCGTTCGGTCAGCGCAGGATTGTCGGCGCCCCCACCACACGCGATCAGTTCTGCCGAAGTCGCGCCGGGCGGCAAGTCGCGCATCACGTGAAGAGCCACCGACTCGGCCGTGAAGGCAGTGACGGTCGCAATGATGTCCTCCTCGGCGATGCTCCATCTCGCCGCGCGGTGAAGCAGGGCGTCTATCAGCAGCGGACCAAAGATTTCTCGGCCGGTGCTCTTAGGTGTTGTGCGCCTCAGGTAGGGATGCGTCATGAGGACGCGCAGCAGCCGTCGATTGATTACTCCGGCCCTTGCGATCCGCCCATCCAGATCGGCGTGTATCGCTCCGCCACTCAGTCGTGCCACAGTGCCGTCGATTAAGACATTGCCGGGGCCGGTGTCAAACGCGAGTACACCACGGAGCCCGCGGCCCTTCGGTAAAAAGGTGAGGTTCGCGATCCCGCCCAGATTCAGGACGATACGATGTCGGCGGGGGTGGCGAAAGAGAATCGCGTGCAGGTAGGGGGTCAAGGGCGCGCCCTCGCCGTCGGCAGCCATGTCTCGAGGCCGAAAATCCGCTACCGTCGTGACCCCTGTTCGCTCGGCAATGACCGACGGCTCGCCGATCTGTAATGTGGAGCGGACCGACACTCCGTACTCCGCTATCGGATCCGGAAGGTGGGCGATGGTCTGGCCATGCGAACCGATCAGGGCCACATCAGTCAACGAGATGCCGGCTCGCCGGGACACCTGCGCCGCTGCTTTTGCGAACAGCTCACCGAGCAGCACATTCAAACGACAGATCTCTGAGGTGGCGCCGGATGTGGCGTCGGCTAGCGCTAAAATCCGCCTTCGGAGCTGCCCGGCGAAAGGGAGCACCTCACACTGCAAGAGCCGAAGCCTCGGCAGCGCCTCCCCGGAATCAACTTCCAGGAGGGCAGCATCGATCCCATCCGCCGACGTCCCCGACATAAGTCCGATGACGTTCATTACCTCACTACATGCGCCTGTTGACCGGCCTGCCAAAAGGAGTCGCATTAATCCACGCCGGCATTATATCCCATAGCGGTCGAAAACTCTATGTATGAGGCATTGCAGTAACTTGTCTGCGAGCTTTGTCGGGGTTTCTTTTGTACGTTAACGTGTGTCTCGTCCAGAAGCCGGCGCGATCACTTTGGGGCACGCTTCTCTACGACTACCGCAATGAGATAGCCATGGCGTCGCACCCATGCGACGTGGCGGTACAGCCAGACAAATGGGCTGATGGCCCATCTTGTTAGAGGGGTGAGGCGAGGGAAGCGGGTATGAAACAGCAGATCGAGCATCCGAAGCCAACCGGGCATGAAAAGAATTCCTGTCAGCCCTGTGACTATGAACCCCGCTGATTTCGCCAACTCCTTGAGCTGTCTCGGTGTAAACGAGAGCTCTAGTCCGTAGGCATACTGGCCTAGTCGTTGCAACCCCCACACCATTAGAGGGCGTAGAAAAGGATCGTAACGATTAGGTACGCCGATGATGGCTACACCGTGCGGCTTCAGCGCTCGGAACATCTGCTGGACGGCAGTCTCGTAGTCCTGAAAATGCTCGATCGTTTCCATGGAGTAAATGAGGTCGAATGTTTCCGGCTGAAAAGGAAGCGCTCGCAGATCAGCCATTGCGAACGCAGGGTCGTACCCTTGCATAACTGTCTTGGCCTGCCGGACGGTATCGAAGGCGATATCCACTCCAGCCGGTTTGGCTCCCTGCTTAGCAGCCCACAGAAGGATCTCAGTATTCTTGGCCTCATCCCAGAGGTCGGTCTTGAGGATGCGACGCTCATTAAGCTTTGGGAAGAATATAGTGAACAGCAGGCGCTCACATTCCGCATAGTACGCTGTGGACGGCGCCCCTTTGAGAGAAGGGAAGGATGAGCCGACTGAGTTCCAGAAAGAGATATCATTGGCCGGATTCTCGTTAGATGGCATGGAGAGGGTCCTTAGTAGGCTCTCTGACGATTATGGAAGAGGTCGCGACGAGTCGATCGGGATTCCGGTGTGAAGAGTAACATTTCTTCCTGCAATGGAAATATCACCTGTGGCGTAATATCGTCTGTGGATACCGATATCCCAATAACCCACTCTCCCTACAACAGTCCAGCCCGCCTGTCGCTTGTTAACCCGTAGGCCTGGTGTATTCCACCAGGCCACCATGGTAATACAGCGTCTGAGTCCACGGTGTCTGGCTTGCGTTACAATAATCTCGGAAGATACTGAGGCGATTCCATGACCGCGAAAAGTCGGATGGGTGTAGACCTCAAGGGTAAACATATCACCCTCGACCAGCGAGAAAGTCTTCCCAAGATAAGGGAGGAAAGTTGTAGCCGTCGTATACCATCGGTAATGGGCAAGCGATCCATCTACCCACCCCAGGAGGCATTCGCATCCCTCAGTCCTTCGTCGTCGGATCTCAGCGATGGATAGGGTGGGATTGATGGCGCATAGATAGGGGATGCCGGCATCGTTCAACGAAGTCCATTGAAGATGATCGACGAGGTGGACCACTGGAAGCGGTACGCGAGGATCCCGGATCAAGACGAGGAATTCGCGTTGGATCAACCATAGTGGAGCTACCCACAGGATACGTGCAAACCCCAGAGCTCTGTAGGCATCGATCAATCGAACCAGTGCGGCCGGCATCGCAGTCACCATAAGATCATTGGATGTGATGGGGGTCTGCCTCAACCTGTTGGTCCAATCTCGTACATGACCGATAGATCCGCCACCCCATGACAGCGGCAGAACCCATCAGGCTGGTCATCCCAAGTAAGCAAAGGCTGAACGGCAGACCCGCATAATAGGAGTAGGCGAACCAGAGATCGAGCGTATCGGTCAGTTTCTCGCGATCCGTCTCTGAGAGAGGAATCCGCGCGCCATTATGTGCGATTGCGATCGCCGGCCGCTCCCCTCGGAGAAAGATGCGCCAGTTTCGCATCGCCATCTCGAATTGCCCCCATGCGGGGGAATAATTGGGGATATAGCGCACCTTATACAGGAATAGCGGGTCAGTGATCTCTCTTTCATACGGAAACTCTCCAATGATTCGGAAATAGGTCCCATAGTAGACGGACACCCCACCAACATGAACCAGTATCCCCAAGAGTATCAGTACCACAAAACCTCGCTTTGCAGCCCGAGTTCCTCGCTCAAATAGCGCTCCGATTGGCAGGATGAGACAGGGGAGAACAAGGGTGAGGTATCGCGGACCCCACGCCCCATCACCGCCCCAATCGCGATACTTGGCGACAGCTAGCAGGTTGATCAGAAAAAGTCCGAGGAACAACCAGGTCTCATGCTGACGATGTTTGACAAAAGATTTGAGCGATAGAAGGCCCAGCAGCGTAACGGGCGCATAGAGTACGAGGCTCTTCCCAGAACTGAGTAGGAGACCATATAGTCCCACCAGAAGAGGAGTAGAAAATGATGTAATCCCGAAATACCCGGTTTGCCAGATCGACCCGAACCGAAGGAAGTTGTACCATAACCCCACAGCGAAAACACCTGCCGCAGGAGCTGCGAACAAGATAAGATTCTGCGGGCGTCTGCCGCGACGAGATGAGCTGATCAGCGGATAGGCGGCCAGGATGGGTAGATTGATTACGAAGAACCACTTTGTCAGGATCCCAATTCCTCCGAAGATGCCGGCATAGAAGAGTCTGCTGGATTTACCGTCCTGGCGGAAGCTCACGAGGTGGTAAATTGCCCCCAGAATGCACAGACTCTCAAGGGGTTGGGTCAAAAACGATTTGGTCACATACACGATGAAGAAGGTGCTGAACGCGAAAGCGATCGTGAGTTGGAGGGCGACTTTTTGCGAGTAGCCGAACCGGACGGCCGTAAGAAACAGCAGAATGCAGACCAAGGCGCCGATAGCGGCATTCGTGAGCGATGCAACCCCTTTGAGAACGAACGGCGTAAGGTGTATCGGCGCAAAGGCTGCTACCACCTTGCCGAGCAGATAAAATGGGACGGTCGCGAGGGAGAGCCCAATTCCATACCGGGAGTACAGCCTTCCGTCAACCCCCGCAGCCACATTGTCACCTTTCACTGCAATACCACCGTCCTCGATGAGCGCTTGCGTCACATTGAATATCGTAACTCCATCGCTGGATGCGATAATCCCACTAGAGACCGAGAGAAAAGCCAGGAAGAAGAAGACATAGAGACGCAGCGTGGACATTGTCGCTACGGGCTGTTCACGCTGAGGCAAGTTGGAACCAGGCGGCAATGGTAGCCCTATCTCCCGATCGATAGGGGAGTGAAAGCCGTCTGCGGATATAGACTGACGGGTGGTCATCTCTCAAGTACCTTAATCGAATAATCGGAACCGGATAATGGAGTAGAGGGCGCAGTCCGAATCGCCGCTCCTTTACCGCGGTTGCTTTGATGAAAAAAGAGGCGCACGTAATTTCGGTAGTTCCAAGCAAGTCGCTCCAGAATCTCGCACGTCCCGCCGATCGAGGCGCCATTGGCAAGGAAGATCTCCTTTTCGACAGTGCCGCGTTTGCCAACCAGGATGTGACATGATGTGAGTTGTACGGTGCCGTGAGTTCAAAGGGCCTCATGATGTTTAGTGATGACCGGTTGGTCGCGACGCCGGCGGAGGGTCATTTCCGTAACTGCCAGCCCCACTGCGATTACGAAAGCCGATCCGCTTACGATCACTCCCAGTCGAAAGGTAGGAGGATTATAACGAAAAACGACCTGGTGATCTCCAGGAGGGATGGACACCGCACGAAATATCATGTCCGCACGAAGGATCTGAGCGCGGACGTCATCGACGGCAGCCTCCCAGCCTGGAAACCAGGTATCGGCCAACACAAGTATTCCATTATGCTGCGATGAGACCTCGATAATGACTTGTTCGGGTTGGTAGTCTACAACTCGAACCGTTGGGGCTGGATCGACGCGCCCCGAAAGTGCCGGTCGCTCATGTTCCAATAGCACAACCAAGCTGGGATCGAATCTCGGATCGCGGAGGGCATAGTCCATCTCGTCCATATCGCGAACTACGTGCGCGCGGTAGAGCAGAAAGGCTCTTGGTAGGACGGATCGGTTTTCATAAATCCGGACACCCGATGGGTCCTCCCACGCGAGGGCGAGCTTGGGGTCTCGAAGCTCCCGATCGCTCAGCAGGTATTTGACATTCAGCAGATCGATCAATCTGGACCGGAAGTTCGAGAAGTATAGTGTCTTAAAATGTGCGAGGGGCTGTGGATAATCACCCGTGGCGGCCAGAAAACGAAGGTACGATTCCGTCTCCAGCGCATTGTACCCCCGAATCTCCTGGAGGCCAAAGAGCATATTCGTGTTTGGGGGCAGCGCGCCGTTCAGCGCTAACACCCGAAAAAGGCCCGGCTGGTTTTTTAAGAACTCAATGGCCCGATGAGGAGGATAGTCCAATTGTGCTGGGATAGAAGGGTTGTAGTTCCGTCCAAAGCTGAACAAGTCGACCACGAGCACAGCGGGAAGCGCCCAGCGAAATCCTCGCCGTTGTCCCGGCGCTTTAGCGGCAACGATGATAGCAAGGCCCGTGAAGACCAGTAGGGTCGTACGCCCTGCGCCTTCCCGGATCAGCAATCGTACCAGACGCTCATAGTAATGGGGCAGTGCGGTCAGAAACTGCTCCGGCCCCTGGCGGAATGTGTCCCTTCCAACTTTTGCCATAATCTGAGCCCTCGCCTCACTCAGGATCTTTTCGCGAAAGCTCAGTACTGTAAGGAGAAGCGATCCTACGACGATAGCGACTCCTACCGTTCCGACGATGAGGATCGTCTGTGTCCATTTTCGAATCCGTCGCGCCGTAGCCTCAGGGACAATTGTGATCAGATCGGCGCCGTAGCCTGCCAGTACGGAGAGTGCAAAGGCTAAAAGCAGCAGCGAACGCGTGTTGGCAGTTACTCGAAAAAGCGGCAAGGCCTGAACGACATTGAAGACCGGAGGGATCGCGTAGGAAACACAGAATGCGAGGCCTGCAAGGCTGATAAAAAACAGCTCGAGGCCTCGCCAGGAGCCAAGAGCGACAGCGATGGCGGCCAGCCATAAGGACACCAGCCCCACGTAGGCTCCATTGAGTTCATTAAAATTGCCAACGCCAAGGAAAACACCTAACGGAAGATCACCGCGGAGGTGGTCTCCGAAGCAATAGGGGCAGAACAGAGCGAATACGGCTGACAGCCTCGGTCGTGGTAGCGACCAAATGGATGGCGCGGAGGCGAGTCGATCATGAAGGGCGGCGCTTTCAAGAATATACTCCCCTAGAGGGAAGAGTTGGACCGCAGCGCCTCCCGTTCCGAGCGCTACTGCCCCTGTAAAGGTGACGACCCGGTGCCCCAGCCGACGCCAATCTCTTTCATCCCTAAACATTATCCCCGCTCTCCAGCTCGTGTAAAGAACTGCCGCCGAAAGGATGTGCAGAGACGTTTCGGGGTGGCCGCCGAGAAACTGAACCCAGACGATGGCCGCCAGCGCCAGAGTCCGGAACACCGTGGGGCGCCGCATGATCAGCTCGCTGGCCAGCAGAAGGGCAGGCAACCAGATGGCAACATTGACATGAGGCCAGAGCAGCCATACGATAAGAAACCCGGAAAAGGTAAATCCTAAACCAGTTATTGCTGCGCCAACAATGCTAAAGCCGATGACTCGTCCGAAGAGATACGCCGATAGACCAGCAATAAAGAGGCGTATCATTGCATTGAGAAGCGTTGCCGTAGCATCGGATAGAAATATGAAGGGGAAATTCAAAGGGAACAGCACGGCCGATTGTCCGTTACCGAGGAATGGCGCCCCCCCATAGTTATAGGGATTCCACAGGGGGATGTTGTCTGCTTTGAGTGACGTTACGGCGAATGATCGCCATGGCCTAAATTGGTAAACATAGTCGGAGAGGAGGGTGTTAGCTGGTTCGAAATCAGGGGGGATAGTGGCGCGCCACGGTGTCGATTTTAACAACAAGTCAGCGGATGAGAGGATCTCGTGGCGAAGAATCGGTGTGAGAAAAAAAAGCAGGAGAAGAATCGCGAGCACCGCCGTTGCGTAACAAATCTCCCGGGCCGGCGGAAGCCACACTTCACAACTGTCTCGATGGTTGGTGGGTAAGCGCAACATTACTCGATCGTTCATAGGTCTGAGCCGGGTTGGCCAGTTTCAGCTCGTGATGTACGCATCGTGGTGAAGGGCTGAAGACGCCCCGCCGAAACGCAAATAATTTTTGAATGGAGATGAGAAGGCAGATGTCTCCCGCATCAATCAATCGAACAACCGAAAACGCACGATGGAGTAGAGGGCGGCGAGGCCGTCTCGCCAGGTGATTTTCTTACCTTCAGCGTAGGTCCGGCCGTGATAGGCGATTGGGACCTCATAGATGCGGCACCCAAGTTTGGCGACCTTTACCGTCAGCTCGGGTTCGATACCGAAGCGATTCGATTTGAGGCGAAGGCGCTGGAGCGCTTCAGCTCGGAAGACTTTGTAGCCGACCTCCATATCGGTCAGGTTGAGATTAGTCAGCATATTGCAAAGCGTCGTGAGCAGTCGATTGCCCTGATAGTGCCAGAAGTACAGTACGCGATGGGGTCCCCCATGAAATCGGTTGCCGAAGACCACATCGGCGTGGCCTTCCAGGATCGGCTCGAGTAGTCGCGGATAGTCGTGCGGATCGTATTCCAGGTCGGCGTCCTGAATGATAACAATGTCGCCGGTAATGTGCTCGATTGCGGTCCGAATCGCCGCTCCTTTACCACGGTTACTTTGATGAAAAAAGAGGCGCACGTGATCTCGGTAGTTCCAAACAAGCCGCTCCAGAATCTCGCGCGTTCCGTCGATCGAGGCATCATCGACAAGGATGATTTCCTTCTCGTAGGGGACAGCGTCCACTCGCTTGAGGACCAATTCGATGGTGTCGCGTTCGTTGTAGATCGGAATGACCACTGTGAGTTTCACGGGGCCTCGTGTGGCAGGCGTCGATGTTGGGTGCTCACAGGAGCCTGAGAAACAGGGTGACGTTGGCACGCTCCACGAGCTTGACTCATACGCGCAGAAACTCTTCGCGGACCTGCTGCCGTGCAGTGGGGTCCGTGAAGAGATCTATTGCGGTCATGGCTAGCGCCTTCGCTGCGAGCAGGACGGCGCGATCGCCTGGCGGTCCACCGGCGGCCTCGGCGAAGGCCGCGGAGTGGCAGGCCACATCCGGTCGATCGGTGAGTGCGATGGTCGGGTGGATCGTTGGAACGACCTGACTGACGTTGCCCACATCGGTGGACCCCGTCTCTTGATCCTCTGGAGTTTGCTCCACCCGCTCGCCCAACGCTTCCAAGTTTGCCCGGAAGAGGGCGCCCAGCGTTCGGTTGCTTTTCATCGCGTGGTATTCCTCACCCTCCTCGTGGATTGCGACCGTAGCGCCTGTAGCCGTGGCCGCGGCCTCAAAGCAAGCAACCGCGCGGCGCTGCAGGTCGTGTAGGTAGTCGAGATCGAACGACCGAATGCAGAACCGAGCGGCCGCGTAATCCGGGATGATGTTCGGCGCACGGCCGCCATCCGTGATGATCCCGTGGATTCTTGCATCGCCTCGAAGCTGTTGGCGAAACGCGTTGAGGTTCGTGAAGGCGAGAATGACCGCATCGAGGGCATTGACGCCGAGATGTGGGGCGGCGGCAGCATGGCTCGCCTTCCCGAAGAACTCCACGCGAAGCGCGCGCATTGCCAACGCACTCTTGAAAATCTCGGTGCGATTGCTTGGGTGGACCAGCAGCGCTGCGTCGATATCAGCGAAGAGGCCTGCGTTGACCAAGGCAATCTTGCCGCCGCCTTTCTCCTCGGCAGGGCACCCGACCACCTGTACCCGTCCTCCGAGCGCGGACAGAAATGGCTGCACGGCTAGTGCGGCACCGACGGAACTCGCTGCAATCAGGTTGTGACCGCAGGCATGCCCGAGCGAGGGGAGCGCGTCGTATTCGGCCAGAAAGGCGACGGTGGTCGAGGGCTGTTCGACACCCGCGGTCGCGACAAACGCGGTCGGCAAGCCGCCAACCCCCTCGACGACCTCAAAGTGGTGCGTCTTGAGCAGAGTGGTCAGATAATGCGCCGATTCTCGCTCCTCGTAGGCTAGTTCCGGATGCAGATGAACGAAGCGGCTAGTGGTGTTCAGCGTACGCTTCAGTCGATCGACCGTCGAAATCACCTCATCTTTGAACGGCATCGTCTGCGTGTCTCTCGCGCTGGCATTAGAGCCTCTCTGATCGACGGGATGCGGTCAACAGCGTCGGATTTCGAATCGTTCCCGTTAACTGCTTATCGAATCACCGTAAAGGTGGTGTGTTGCGTAGCTTCCTTGCCGTTTGCCTTCACGGTCATCACGACCTGGTAGCTTCCAGCCGCGGCATTGGCGGGGAGGCTTAGCGGCTGACTGCTGGTCCAGGTTCCGCCCATGCGCTGCACCTGCAGGGTCGAGTCGCCGACCGTCGAGCCATTAAAAAGGATCTGTCGCCGCTCCGAGACCTGAACGGTCTGCTGAGCATTAGGAGTAAGCAGCGCAAACCTCACATTGAGGTTGATTGTATCGCCTGGATGGATTTGTGCCGGATGCGCTTCGACGGCCTCAATCCTGAGTACGGTTCCCTGCGTTGGGTTGTAGCGATATTGTTGGGATGTAGCCACTCGATCCCGCGCGCGCGCCTCTACGACATTGCCGATGACTCCGCCGGTGAGCCCACCCAGAAGTCCGCCCACCAGCGTTCCGGCGGCGTTGCCAAAGATCAGTCCTCCGGTTAACATGCCGGCCGCAGTTCCGATACCGGCGCCAAGGGCTGTTTCGGGATGCGCCTTTACCTGCTCCTCAATCGATGCGCAGCCAATGGCGCCGCCAACCACCAGGAACCCACATAACAACAACGCGATCCCCTGCCTGAAAGACACGACCATATGCATCATCTCCTCCTTACGCCGAAAATGTCTGTGCCTTTTCGCGATGCCATCGTACCATCAGCCTTGAGAGCGCGTCAACGATTCCATGCGCTCGATCATTCGCCGTGCTGGGTACCTATCTCGATTGGGCGATTCATTCGCCGAGTGAGGTAAACCGGGCCTCGGCGAGATACCTCGACGTCGAGTGATGATATTGTCCAACGTTGTCGCGATTCTTAAGGTTGTGATATAGTGTGGCTGGAGGTGAAGCATAATGAAACAACGCATCGCGTTGGCTGTCGTGATCACACTGGTGCTGGCCGGGTGCGCGACACCTCCGACTCCTTAGACGCAATTTGGCGCCTTCTGCGCCGACAATCCCCCAGTTGAGCAGATTACGCGCATAGACAGTTGGGCCTTGAGAAGGAGGACGGAGGGGATGACACGATCATGGGTAGTCGCGATTGTGCTGGTGGCGCTTGCGGGCCGCGCAGGGTCTGTGGCCTTCGCAGGGGATGAGCCCGTGGCGACTTCGGCGACCAAAAAGGCGGTTCGTGGCGCGACCAATGCCGCCCTTGGTGTTGTTACCGAAGTCCCGAAAACGGTCTACTACGATGCGCTGGAAGACGGACCGCTGTACGGCCTGACGGTCGGGGCGTTGGAGGGGTTGAGCTGGGGGATTGCGCGGACGCTCACCGGTGTGTACGAGATCGTGACCGCCCCGTTCCCCATTCCGGAAGGCTATCGCCCCATCTACCAGCCCCAGTATCCGTTCGAGGCCGGGAAGACGGATGTCGCCGACTGAGGCCTTCTCGCCCCATGAACGCGATAGGTGATATTTCCCGGAGAGACTATTCGTTTACAGGATACGGCGATTGTTCCGGCTGGCCGTCGCTGCCAATGGGCGGTGGCCCAGGGAACGGATAGTCTGCAGGTGGTGCGCCATATCCTTGGGAGGGGACACCTCCTGCGGGTGGACCGTACGGCGTGTAGGCAGGATCCGACGAGAGGAAGGGATCCAACCCGTAGTAGGGATAGGTGAAGTAACCAGGATAGGGATAGCCATAGTAACTGGAGTAACCAGGATAGGGATAGCTGAAGTAGGGATAGTAGGTGGGTGGACCCCAGTAAGAGTAGTACGGGTCGTACCACCACCAAGCCGGAGCGAAAGCACTGGCGCCGAAACCGAAGTAGAAATGATCGCTGTAGGAATGGCGATGAAATGAGGGACGACTGAACGAACGAGTGTCTCCGCGGCCGATCACGCCCCCTCTAACGCCGCCACTTACCGAACTGCCACTACGGCTTCCTCCAGTCACTCCTCCCGCTCCAAAACTTCCGGCTCGACCCCCACCGCCTGTCCGCCCGCTTCCGCCACTCCTGCCGTCTGCCTGGGCAAGGTCAGCGGGAGCCGTCATAAACAGCATGAAAACAAAGATGTATGCGATGATCACCGTCATTCCGCGTGCGCAGCGTTTCATCATTTCTCACCTGCAATCGTCTCGGGATCTTGACTTTCTGAATGTTGGCTATCTGAAGTCCCCCTCTGAAAGCTGAAGCTGGAAGCTTCGATCTCGCGGGTCGATTTGGATCTGCCGTTCGTATCGCCCGGCGGGCGCCGTTCCCGTTTGAGCCTCGACGATTGGCTTGGCGACGATTCGATGGGGCCCGCCGATTAGCGCAAGCTGCCGCGATTCGCCAGGGCGCAGCGCGAAAAGAGGCGCAACTCCGACAACGGCCGGGTCATCGTCCAGATAGACGTTGACGGCCCAGCGCGTGGCGTTGATCACGGTCCCCGGCGTTCTGGGCGGACCCGTGGCCGGTGGCGGAGGTTGCCAAGCAACCGGCGGACCCGTGGGCCGGCAGAAGCGCCATCCCTCCATCGCCTCAATGGCCTGCTCGTGCTGGATTCCGGCCTCGGAGATCCCGAGGGTAATAATTCCAAGGAAGAATCGCGCCGCATACTTCGAATCGCGAGTTCCCACCGAATCACACGGACGAATCGCCAAGCTGGCGCATCCCGATAGGGCGATCGCCAGCGGAATACAAGCGAGGGCGCGCTTCACTGTGATCTCCTTCTACAAATGATGTTGTGAGTTGGTCGCCTCATGCGCCTGACGGCATGACGGGAGCAAACTACCCGCATTAATAACCATAGTAACCGCAGTCGTAGCGATAGTACCCGAAGACCCAGTTGCCATACCCATCATAGTATCCGGGAACCCACACCCGTGGGCATGGCGGATAGACCCGGTAGTACGGATAGGGATAGGGCTGATAGGGCACTGGGGGCGGATAAGGGTAGCCATATCCGGGATAGGGCGTCAGTGGAACCGCAAGATTCAAACCGAAAGAGAAATGCGTTCTCGCCACTGCCGGATCCGACGTCGTAAGCAGTAACCCGGTTGCCAGTAGAACTCCGATTGTTAGCGCCGCCAAGCCTCTCTTCACCGTTTTCATCTTGTCCACCTCCTCTCACATTTTAAAATACGTTCCGTCGCTTTTATGGTAACATGCGCCAACGGGATTTTCTAGGGTCGCCGCCCGTTCGCGGTGAGCGCTCAGCGTCGGATAACGCCACGTCATCGACGTGACTTGCGAGTCGCGCACAGGACGCTCGGCGCAACCATTCTCGTTTGTTAGATTCGTCGTTACGGCGTTGTGTTTATCGATCGGATCTGTCGTTCCATTGGAGGGGGATGGATGGTTCACGCCTATGTCTTTATTATAACGAGCAAGACCAGAGAGCAAGAGGTAGCCGATGCAGTCGGAGAGTTGCCGATGGTCAAGTTTACACATAGTGTCGCCGGCAACATCGATGTGATAGCGTTTATCGAGGCCCCCGATCTCAGTGCGTTATGGGATACCGTCAATCATGTTCAAGCCCTGCCGGCGGTGACACGAACGACCACCAGTCTGGTGGTAGAACCGGTGTAGGAATATTGATTTCAGGCGAATTCGGCCAGTGAAGCGACCGATGCCGCTGTTGCCGCAGTGACCTGTCGGAGAAAATGAAGATTCAGCGTATCGAGGGTATCTGAAGGCAGATGGTAATGAGGGTTACGCAGGAACGCGGTGTCTGTAATCATGACAGCAGGGTAGCCGGCGTCCCAGAAAGCCGCATGATCGCTCTGGCGCACGAGCGGCATGTTCATCCCATTGTCCTCTACGACTAACGTCTGTACCGGAAGTGTGGGGACAACCAGAGCCGCTGCCTGTTTGAACAGTGCGACGAGTCCATCTGATCGCTGATTTCCCACCACACCGATGAAATCGCCTACGGCCGGAGCCTGGATACCAGCGGGCAGCGTCTGGGTGGAACCGGTATAGCCGATCATTTCCAAGTCGAAGACGCCAAGAATCGGTGTGCCACGCGCCTTTGCCTGCTCTGTATAGTACGCACTGCCCGGGTTTCCGTACTCTTCAAGCGCGAAGGCAATAAAAACCAGATCTGCCTGGAATTGTTGGTCGATCAGAGCTCCGGCGATCTCAAGTACACCGGCCACCCCACTCGCATTATCATCGGCACCCGGGCAATTGGGGACGGTGTCGTAGTGCGCGACGACCAGCACCTGTTCTGGATGGGATGATCCCGGATGCAACGCGATCAGATTCCGGTACCAGCGGCCCTCACATCTAAAGCGATCCTCTGTAAACTGCAGACCTAATTCCTTGAATGCTTGCGCGATCGTTTCGGCTGCCGCTTCCATACCGGCGTAGCCGATATACGGGTCGCGTGGCCCGACAAGTCGTTCGAGATGCCTACGCAAACCGGACTCAGAGACCTTCCTGACGATCCGATCGATGAGTTCCATCTATGAGACGCCATGCAGGGTTGGATGCCGACCGTGCTACCGGATTGATTGGCCGGGTCGTGCGTTATTCAGCGCCTTGTTACTGGCGTAGATCGGGACGTTTGCTCGCAACGCCAGCGCAATTGCGTCACTGGGTCGACTGTCGATCGACATCTCTTTGTTGTCGATCTCGATATACAGGGTGGCATAATAGATATTATCTTTAAAGTCGGTGATCACGACCCGTCCCAGGTGGGAGCGGAGAGTCGCTATGAGAGAGAGGATGAGGTCGTGGGTTAAGGGGCGTGGCGGTTTGAGTTGCTGGAGAGGAACAGCGATACCCTGGGCTTCAAGCGGTCCCACAAGGAGTGTGAGTTCGCGTTTCGCGCCTTTGCTGCGAAGGAGTACGGCGGTCTGATCGCCTCCCGAAGCGGGGGCGATGCCCAGCACCTCCATTTCGTATAAGTCCTGACGTTCTTCGGCTTGCCCTGAGTTCCAGGGGATGAGGAATAACGCCGCCAGGAGGGAGACTGATGCAATCGTTGGATAGCGTCCGGAATGGCGTCGTCGCTTATTCATTCAGACAACGAACGAGACGCCAACCATTAAGCAGATTGACGCGGTGCAACTGTTCGGGGATCAGTTGCGCCGCCTTCAGGACCGGCATCAGCTTGAGATCAGTCTTGAACCCGAGTCGGGTACACAGGGGGGCAACCAACTCCTCCAAGGTCCCGACAACCGGATTCTCGCTTTTAAAATGATTCAAGATGACGATGTGCCCTTTTTTTTTGCATACGCGTTTGATCTCACGGAGGACCTGAACCGGCTCCGGGACGGCGCTGATGACGTAGGTCGCCAGCACGTGGTCAAAGTGTTCGTCCGGGAACTCCAGCTTCGATGCATCCATTTCCTTAATAGTCACATTGTTCATTCCGTAGTCTTTAACCTTTTCTCTAGCCTTACTCAGCATCTCCGAGGAGAGATCGATGCCGACGAGGTGGCAATCCCGTGGGTACAGTGGCAGGTTTAATCCCGTACCGATCCCCACCTCAAGGACGTGATCGTTCGGCTTGATCCCAAGAAGCGGTATCGCCGCGACCCGTCCCGGATGAAAGATCTTGTCGAAAAGGAGGTCATACATGGGGGACAAGATGGCATAGGCTCGCGTGATCTGCTTATAGTCTAAGGCAACCATTCAACTCAACCCTCCGATAACCGAGTTCCAGTTCAATCCTTCGTCACGAGACACGAGTTATTCGGAACGGTATTATACTCTACCGGGACTGCCGCGAAAACAGTTTTTCGTCAAAGTCGACCGGGAGGCGGACTGCCCGCCCTCGATTGTCTCGGTATAGCAGATACCCCTGTTGCCGACCGAAGTCATAGAGCCGTTTTGTCAGGAGGACGTCCTGTTTGCAGTAGTCGACGACCCGCTCGATCTCTCCTGCCTTAAACCAGGCTAGGCTCTGCAGGCCATCCGCCGATTTTCGCTCCCCAAGGGTCTCCTGGGCCAGATGATCCAGTTTCAGCCGGAAGCCCAGTTTTCGGTAGACGCACTCGAGGATATCCAGAGTGGGCAGGGTATTCCAATCGACGTCGGCGTAAGCCCGCAGGACGTCGAAGTCGAATCGCCGGAGGTTGAAGCCGATGATCAGACGCGCACGCCCCAGGTCGGTGATCAGGGCGTCGACTTGAGGCTCGGTGTAGACGCGGAACTCGGCGCTGTCGAGGTCGTAGACGACGCCGACTGCAAGGCCCATCCGATGCCGCTGTTCCCATCCGCCGACCTCCTCAGCGCTGCGCTGCGTCTCGAGGTCAAAAACGATCGCATGTGATGCCGCAACGATCTGTTCCGATTCGTTCTGCCCCTGTGTATGTGGCGCAGTGGTCAACACGCGGGCTGCCCGTGGCCGTTCCGTGTCAGTCCACGACGCCTCCCCGAGCAAGCCCAGAAGAGTCAGGTTGGCGCCCGGCTTGTCGAGCGGTTTATTGCCGGAGCCGCACTTAGGCGAGTGGATGCAGGAGGGGCATCCGGCTTCGCATGGGCACTCCTCCAGAAGTTGCTGTGTTTTGAGAAACAGTTCCGGCAAGACTTGGAAACCGCGTTCGGTCAGTCCGATTCCGCCGGGGTAGCCGTCGTAGATAAAAATTGCCGCGCACCCGACCTGAGAATGGATCGGGTACGAGATCCCGCCGATGTCTGAGCGGTCACAGAGAGCGTAGAGCGGGAAAAGACCGATCATAGCGTGTTCTACCGCATGAATACCGCCCATGAAGTGATACCCTTGCTTCTCAACCGTTGCCTTTAACCCGTCAGGCACCTCGAACCAGAGGCCGACAGTCTCAAAGGTGTGAGGCGGCAGGTCCAGACAGTACGATCCGATCTTGTCCTGGCCGAAGATCCGCCGGCGCTCATAGCCAAGTACCCGCTCGGTCACCTTCAGCCTCCCGAGATGGTAGGGGATTCCCTGGTGCTCCCTGGTTGCCGAGACGTCTAGAATCTCGGTATCCTTCTCGGCGAGTGGCGTCGTGTAGTAATCGACGGTGACCGGTCTCGCGTGAATCTTGTGCTGAATGAGGTCCAAATTCAGGATCTCGTACTGCTGTCCCTGGTGCAGATAGATGGCTCCCGGATGGCACTCATGAACGGCGCGAATCCCATCGATGGTGCCGATAGCTCGGCCGGCCTGATCAAGGATCGCACAGTTCTCTCCCAGGGAGCGGATGTTGATGCGACGCTGGGGGTTGCGCTCTCTGGCGTACCATTCCGTCCCGTCCGCCGACAACAGCAACCGTCCCTGATCGTGAAGAGCCTGGATGAGATCCTGTTTGGCGGCATAGAACGAGTCATCGGATCGTAATGGCACCTCGGAAGCCGCTGCCACCAGATGCGCCGCCAGAATCTGCCGATTGTCGGGATCGACGATGGCCGCTTCGTAGGGCCGACCGAAGAAGTCGTCGGGGTGCCGGAAAAAATACTGATCGAGGGCGTCGGGGAGCGCGATCATGATGATCAGTGCCTCTCGTTGCCCGCGACCCACCCGACCGCCACGTTGCCATGTGCTGGTGATGCTTCCGGGATAACCGACCAGGAGACACACGTCCAATCCGCCCACGTCGATTCCGAGCTCCAGGGCAGATGTGGTTACCACGCCCGACAGTTGTTCGCTGAACAGTCCGTGTTCGATGGCCCGGCGTTCATCGGCCGTAAAACCCGCGCGGTAGGCAGCCACCCGACCGCCAAGCGTCCGGTCGGTCTGCCGGGCCCACATGGCGATCAGCTCAGCGATCTTTCTGGCCTTGGCGAAGGCGATGGTCTTCAGCCCTTTCTGAAGACACCGAAGCAGCAGGTCGGTCGCCTCGGTATACGGGCTGCTGGTCGGATTGATGAGAAGAAAGCGTTTACCCTGCTGCGGCGCTCCGTCCGTCTGGACGACATGRAAGGTGTGGCCGGTGAGTTGCTCCGACAGGTCGGCAGGATTACCGATTGTCGCCGAGCAGGCGATGAACTGTGGCTGCGCGCCGTAGGCGGCCGCCACGCGTCGGAGTCGTCGCAGCACATGGGCGATGTGCGAGCCGAATACCCCGCGATACGTATGCAGTTCGTCGAGCACCACATACCGGAGATTGCGCCACAGCTCGCGCCACTGGGCATGGTAGGGTAATAAGGAGAGATGAAGCAGATCAGGGTTGCTCAACAGAAGCTGGGGCGGATTGGCCCGGAGTTTCTCGCGGCGCGATGCCGGTGTATCGCCGTCTACGATGGCGGCCTCGATGCCAGTGCCAGGGGGCAGCAACGTCTGTAGCGTCTTCAGTTGGTCCTGTTCCAGCGCCTTGATCGGGAACAACAGCAAGGCTCTGGCAGAGCGGTCGGTCAGCAGGTGTTCGAGAATCGGCAACAGGTAGGTCAAACTTTTCCCGGATGCGGTGGAGGTGACCACTAACGGATGCCGGCCCGCACGGGCCGCTTCGATGGCGGCGCATTGGTGCGTATAGAGCCGGTCGACGCCGATTTTGCGCAAGGTGTCCCACAGCAGCTCGGGCAGGGGGTCGTCCAGGTCGGCATAGCTGGGTGATTTGGGCGCAATCTCCCTGAGGTGGACAGGATGGCCCTGTGTCGCGTAGCTGTGACGCAACTCGTCGACAAACCGTTCGACGTTGGGGATGGGTTGAGCCGAAGAGAGTCGCCCGGCCGGATGTGCCTTCACAGGTCGCATCATGACTCAGGCGTTGCGGATCAAGACCCTCGTACTATCTGCCGTTGCTTGTGCCCACATATGCGCCTTTGCTTTATCACGTGGCGTGAAAGCATGTCAAGATTAAAACCGATTTGGACCTTGACAAAGATGACGGTGAGATTATGATAACCGTTCGACGGTCGAACGAACGATGGTTCGTATGATTGTTATCTCAACGCTATGAGCTGATAGCCGACAACCATTGCCATGAAGATTCATGAGTTTCAGGCGAAGGCCATCCTGACCGAGTACGGGGCGCCTGTTCCACGCGGAGAGGTCGTTACCACACCGTTGGAGGCCGGGCGCGCCGCCGAGCGACTGGAAGGCGCCGTTGTCCTCAAGGCCCAGATTCACGCGGGCGGTCGCGGGAAGGCCGGAGGGATCATATCGGCCTCATCGCCGCAGGAGGCGGAAGGGTTGGCGGGACGGCTTATCGGCGCTCGCCTGGTCACACAACAGACCGGTCCCGACGGCAAGGTCGTGAAGCGGATCCTAGTTGAGGAGCAAGTCGCCGTCAGCCGCGAGCTGTACGCTGGTGTTGCGCTGGATTATCGGGCGGCGCAGCCCGTCATCATGGTCAGCGCGGCGGGGGGGATGGAGATCGAGGAGATTGCAGCGGCCGATCCGGACAGTATCACGAGGGTTGCCATTGATCCGGCGATTCGGCTTCAGCCTTTTCATGTTCGTCGACTCGTGTCGGGTCTCGGGCTGCCGTTGTCGGCCCAGAGAGCGGCTTCCGACCTCTTGTCAGCACTGTATCGAGTATTTCAGGAGAAAGACTGTTCATTGGTCGAGATCAATCCCCTGGTCGTTACGAACGAGGGTCGACTCTTGGCGCTGGATGCGAAGCTGAATATCGACGACAACGCCCTGTTCCGCCATCCGGATCTGTCGGCGCTTCGCGATCCGGACGAGGAACTGCCCCTCGAGGTGGAGGCCTCGAAGTATGGGCTGAACTACATCAAGCTGAACGGGACGGTGGGATGCATGGTTAATGGAGCCGGATTGGCCATGGCGACCATGGATCTGGTCAAGCTGGTCGGCGGCGAACCGGCGAATTTTCTGGATGTCGGGGGCGGCGCTAGCGCCGAACAGATCGAACGGGCGTTTCGCATCCTGGTCTCCGATCAATCCGTGCATGCGGTGTTCATCAACATCTTCGGAGGAATCCTCAGGTGTGATCGGTTGGCGGAGGGGGTCATTCGTGCGGCTCGCTCGCTTCACGTCACATGGCCGATTGTGCTCCGGATGGAGGGGACCAATGTGGATCAAGGGAAGCGGATGCTTGCCGAGTCCGGTTTACATTTCATTACTGCCGATGGCATGCAGGAAGGGGCCGAGCGGGCTGTGAAGGCCGCAAGGAGACAGAACATTGATGGCTGTTAGACTGAGGAGCCATCGATCCGGATCATGAGCATTCTCGTAGATCAGCAGACGCGCGTCGTGGTACAGGGGATCACCGGCAAGGAAGGGACCTTCCACGCCATGGCCTGTCGCGCGTACGGGACTCGCGTAGTCGCCGGGGTGACGCCCGGCAAAGGTGGCGTGTGTCACGAGGGAATTCCGGTCTTTGACACCGTACGTGAGGCTGTGGACCGTGAGGGTGTCGATACAGCCCTGATCTTTGTCCCCGCCGCCTTCGCTGCCGACGCCATTCTGGAGGCGATCGATGCGACGGTCCCGCTGGTGGTGTGTATTACGGAGGGGATTCCCATTCTGGACATGGTGCGGGTGACCCGTGTTCTGCGTGGCTCCAAAACCCGCCTGGTGGGCCCGAACTGCCCGGGGATTATCTCGCCGGGAAAGGCAAAAGTCGGGATTATGCCTGGCCACATCCACACGTCCGGTTCCATCGGTGTTATCTCGCGCAGCGGGACGCTCACCTATGAGGCGGTCAACCAGCTCACACGCCTGGGTCTGGGTCAATCGACCTGCATCGGAATCGGCGGAGACCCGATTATCGGCACCAGCTTTATTGATTGTCTGGCGCTCTTTGAGGCCGATCGAGCGACCGATGCCGTTCTGATGATCGGTGAGATCGGGGGGATGGCCGAAGAAGAGGCGGCAGCATTTGTTGAGGGTCATATCACGAAACCGATTATTGCGTACATCGCGGGACTCGCGGCGCCTCCAGAGCGGCGCATGGGGCACGCGGGGGCGATCATCTCCGGAGGAAAGGGAACAGCAATGGAAAAGATCGGTGCGCTGCAGCGCGCCGGCATCACCGTCGTACGCAACCCGGCGGAGATTGGCGCAGGCGTCAAAAACGCACTCAGTTGAGAGCCAGGGGTTGACAACTCCTTATCATGGAGTAGACATGGAACAGACATTAGTCATTGTGAAACCGGACGCTGTAGCAAGGGGCCTGATAGGTGAAGTGATTCGGCGGTTTGAGGCCGAGGGACTGACGGTGTGCGGACTGAAGATGGTCCGGCTGGCGCATACCGAGGCCGAGGGGTTTTATCAGGTACATCGAGCCCGACCATTTTTTGACAGCCTCACCCGTTTTATGGCCTCCGGCCCCTGTGTGGCTATGGTCCTGAAGGGGGAGGGGGCGATAGGGCGCGTTCGGACCCTGATGGGCGCGACCGATCCGCTCCAAGCTGCCGAGGGTACGCTGCGGCGAAACTTCGCCACCAGCATTGAGAAGAACGTTGTGCATGGGTCGGATTCGACGACCTCAGCAGCCTTTGAGATCCCCTACTTTTTTAATCAATTGGAGATCCGTCAGCCTGCCGAGTGTGGCGAGACGCCGGCGATGTGAGTTGGGGCTGATGGTTGTTTTGCCTGGAAATTCCTTGACTTGAGGGAGCTTAGCTTATAGAATAGCCCGGGGTTTAGCTGAGTGCAGACGATGCTGGTGGAACGGTCACAGATTCCCCCTGAAGGACTCGATCTGGAGGTGCGCGTCGAACCGCGCTGGGAGGGGGTTGAAGGCTTGTGGGCCTCACTCTCGCCGGTTGAGGCCTCGCTTCATCTGGAGCGGGAAGGAAACGGCATCCTTGCGAGTGGAACATTCTCAACAACAGCGGTCGTGCAGTGCAGTCGCTGCTCCGAGCCGGTGTCTGTCCCTATTTCCGATTCGTTCGCTATTCTGTATACGGAACCCAGCGAAGCCTTTGACGCTGAGGAGGTAGAACTCAGTGCCACAGAAATGGATGTCGATGTCATGCAGGACGATCGGATCGACGTGACCAAGTTACTGCGGGAAAACGTCCTGCTGAACCTGCCGCTTCAGCCTCTGTGTCGGGTCGACTGTCGCGGCCTGTGCCCCCATTGTGGGATCAATCTGAACGAGAACACGTGTCAGTGTCGCGCCCAGGAAGGCGATCCGAGACTGCTTCCCCTTCAACGATTACTCTGATTACTCTAGCCACTAACATCCAGGAGGATTCTGATGCCCCTACCAAAACGCCGTCATAGCAATACGCGGACACGAAAACGACGCTCCCATGACGCGCTTAGGGCGCCCAATCTTGTAGAGTGCCCAAACTGTCACGAACGGAAGCTGCCTCATCGGGCCTGCCCGGCTTGCGGTCATTATCGGGGTCGGGAGGTCGTGAAGCGGGAGGAAGTGTAACTTTCTCCCGCTCCCGAGAGCTGACAGGTATGGGAACTCGTATAGCCCTTGACGCGATGGGGGGCGATCGTGGCCCCTCGGTTACGGTTGAGGGCGCCGTCACTGCTGCCCGTGAGTTCAATCTGGCCGTCGTGTTGGTCGGAAACGAGGAAGAAATCGGTAAGGCGCTCAAACAGCACGTGACGGCCGGTCTCGGTATTGCGATCAGACATGCCCCCGAGGCGGTCGGGATGCAGGAATCGCCATCCGCAGCCTTGCGGAAAAAGAAGCAGTCCTCTATCCGGATCGGTCTTGAGCTCGTAAAAAATGGAGAGGCCGATGCGTTTATCAGCGCCGGGAACACCGGCGCAGTGATGGCCACCGCGTTGATTACCTTGGGTCCGCTTCCCGGCGTTGAGCGTCCTGCTATCGCCCTCATTATTCCAACCTTGAAAGGACAGTCGATTCTGTTGGATGTCGGCGCCAATGCCGACTGTAAAGCGCGGCATCTTCTCCAGTTTGCGATCATGGGGGATGTCTATGCGCGGCAAGTCATGGGGAAGCGATCCCCCACCGTGGGTTTGCTGAGTATCGGAGAGGAGGAGAGCAAGGGAAACGAGCTGACACGAGAGGCATTCAAGGGGCTCGAAGAGGACCAGGCTCTTAACTTTATCGGCAACATCGAGGGGCGCGAGGTTCTGACCGGGGCGGCCGATATCATTGTCTGCGACGGATTTACGGGGAATATCGCCTTAAAGATTATCGAAGGCGCCGGGGAGTTCTTCACGCGCTTGTTGAAGGAAGAGCTGGGCAAGGGACTGGCCGGGATGGCTGGGGCGCTGTTGGCCCGCGGGGCGTTCAAACGCTTTAAGAAGCTGGTTGACTATACCGAGTACGGTGGCGCCCCGTTGCTTGGGGTTCGTGGGGTCTGTATTATCAGCCACGGTCGCTCAACGGCCAAGGCGCTGAAGAACGCGATCCGGGTCGCCGCGGAATGCGTCGAAAACAGGGTGATCGAGCATATCACGGAAGGGATCGCCGTCAGTTAGCGAGAGGACGTATGTGATGTACGGAAGCAGAATCGTCGGCACAGGCGCCTCAGTTCCGGATCGGATACTGACGAATGTCGAGCTGGAGCGGATGGTCAGTACGAGTGACGAGTGGATCGTGACGCGCACCGGTATTTCGGAGCGGCGGATTGCTTCCGACGATCAGGCGACGTCGGATCTGGCTGAGGGGGCGGCTCGATGCGCCCTCGAGTCGGCTGCCGTTGATCCTCATGATCTCGATCTGATCCTTGTCAATACGGTTACCCCTGATATGTTTTTTCCTTCAACCGCGTGCGTGCTGCAGGAGCGCCTTGGCGCGTCGCGCGCGGCGGCCTTCGATCTGTTGGCGGCGTG
>PQAQ01000066.1 GCA_003105305.1 Candidatus Methylomirabilota bacterium | reverse complement strand
TCACACCCTGTACTTCCACGTCGCCTCCGGGCAACATCTGCGCACCATCTATAGCAAAGAGGCCACCGCCTCTCTACAGGAGCTTTTGAAGGCAAAAGGGATCCACTTTGCAGTGGAGCCGCAAAGCGGAGGCTCTATTTGGGTCGGCCTGCTGTTTAATTTCCTCCCGTTCCTTGTGATTATCGGTCTGTTTGTAATGATGAGCCGTCGATCTCAAATGGGCGGGGGAGGCGGACCGATGGCATTCGGAAAATCGAAGGCCAAGCTGCACGACGCCTCTAAGCCGAAGGTGACCTTCGCGGATGTGGCCGGTGAGGAGGAGCCGAAAGAGGAACTGCAAGAGGTCATCGAGTTTTTGAAGCATCCCCAAAAGTTTCAGGCCCTGCACGCTAAGATTCCCCGGGGCCTGCTGCTGGTTGGACCTCCTGGTTGCGGCAAGACACTCCTCGCCAAGGCCGTCGCCGGAGAGGCCGGGGTCCCGTTCTTCTCGCTCTCCGGGTCGGAATTCGTCGAGGTGTTCGTCGGCGTGGGCGCCAGTCGCGTTCGCGACCTATTCGAACAGGCCAAGAAGAACGCCCCCTGCCTGGTATTCATCGATGAGATCGATGCGGTGGGCCGCCACCGCGGCGCGGGACTCGGCGGCGGAAACGATGAACGCGAACAGACACTGAACCAACTGCTGGTGGCCATGGACGGCTTTGAGGGTAACATCGGCATCATCGTCATCGCGGCGACCAACCGTCCTGACATTCTGGATCCCGCGCTGCTGCGCCCGGGGCGATTTGACCGACGCATCATCGTGGACAACCCTGACAGCAAAGGCCGCAAGGCGATCCTGGAGGTGCATCTGCGCGAAATTCCACTGGCGGCCGACGTGAACGTCGATACGCTTGCCAAGCAGACCCCTGGCTTCTCCGGGGCGGATCTGGCTGCCGTCGTGAACGAAGGCGCGCTCCTCGCCGCCAGGCGCGATAAAGACCGCGTCAGTATGGTCGACTTTGACGAGGCCGTCGAACGCGTGATCGCCGGTCCCTTGCGGCGTAGTCGGGCGCTGTCTCAGAAGGAGCGCGAGATGGTCGCCTACCATGAGGCCGGCCATGCCATCCTGCGAAAGCTTCTTCCGAAGGCCGATCCGCCCCACAAGGTCACGATCGTGTCGCGCGGAATGGCGCTCGGCTACGTGATGGGGGCCCCACCGGAGGACCGATACACCCGCACCCGGTCCGAACTGCTGGCCGAGGTCGCGGTGGGTATGGGAGGACGCGTAGCCGAGGATCTTATCTTCGGCGAGATCACGACCGGCGCGTCAAACGACTTCGAGCAGGCCACCAACATGGTCCGGAGAATGGTGACCAACTTCGGCATGTCGGACAAACTCGGCCCGGTTACGCTGGGTCGACAGGGCGGGCCGGTGTTTCTCGGCCGCGATATGATCGACAGCCGAAACTATAGCGAAGAGATCGCCTACCAGATCGATCAGGAGGTTCGACGCATCATCGATGAGTGTTATCAGACCGCCCGCCAGACAATCGAGGCGAATCGCGACAAGTTGCAGCGCATCGCAAAAGCCTTAATCGAGCGCGAAACCCTCTATGCGGAAGAGCTGGACGACGTCATGGCCGGAAAGGTCGTCGCGCTTGAGCCCGCACGGCCGGCCAGCGTCGAGGCGGCCGCCGAACCGATCGCCGAAGCTTCATCACCAAGCACGCCGGTGTCGCCAGCGCCACCGTCAGCCTAGTAGCCCTGTCGGCTCTCCCCCGCCAAAATAAAAACCCTCTCACGACCGCGGTCGTGAGAGGGTTTCGCCTTTTCCCAGGCTATAAAATAACGTATGAGATTAGGCCGTTTTCTTCTTCCGTTTAACGTAAAATAAAGCCCCGGCACCGATACCGGCGATGGCCGTAACCAGGATGCCCGGGCTGCCCATCATAGACGAACCGGCGGCGCCGGATTTTGACGCCTTCAACCCAACCGTAAAAGGGAAGCTGAAGATCGGATCGTGTGCGTGATACACATCCTCCTCAGACGAACTCGCGTGTTGTTCGCTCACCGCTATGACGCCATCATGGCTATGAGCGATAGCCGCGCCGCCCCTCGAGTGCGATGCCGCGTTGAGCTCCTCGACCTCCAGCACAGCCATGTATTTGCCGGCTTTTGCAAAATCAGTCTCCGCCTTGACGACGCCGGAGGGATAGACCTGTTGTGGGATATACAGGACGGTTCCCGAGTCGCCACGCTCTGAGGCCTCCACGACCCGAACCGCCACGGGGATCTTGCGCAGCGCATCGCTGATAAGATCGAAGGTCAACGTGGCCTTGCCCGTTTTTGGAATATCTCGGCAATATGACTGAAACTCGGCCTTCATGGCGTCCAGGTAGCGCTTGAGATCCGCATCCTTCAGCTCTTTCAGCACCCCGGGCTGCGGGGCCGTCCCCCCAGCCCCATGCTGATAGGCGCTGAAGTGGACGAAAAACTGTCCCCTTTCCATCGAACAGACGTCGTTTTCAGTGATCCCACCCAGCCCCCTGCCCCCGTGGGCCCACACCTGGGTTACTCCAACCATCCCCATCAGAACGGCGCATCCAATTGCAGCTACATACTTCATATGCTTCCTGTTTCTCTCCGAATCGCTTCGCCACTTCAACGCGTTAATGGACGAAAGACGGAGCATTCTGGCGTTATGTCCCACCCCGGGGGTTCCCAGTGGGAACATCCAGGGGTGGGACACCGACGCCCATAACCCGGCTTACGCCTGGTTCACCAACGTAATGACGACGAACAACAACATAAGCAGCAACGCCAGATTCATACCTTGAGCGGCATATTCCATAATGCACCTCTCCTTCGGTTATTTATACTGAGTAGTCGGTCGCCACTGGCCACCGCCAGACAACGCGGTAGCGCCGCCCTCGAACGACGGAATAAC
>PQAQ01000065.1 GCA_003105305.1 Candidatus Methylomirabilota bacterium | reverse complement strand
CGCAGCGGCACCCAGAGGGACGGCTGGCGGGCCGGGGCGGCGCTACTTCCAGATGCGGGTTTCGAACCAACCATGCGTCGTCTCTTCGGTGGAGAAGCTGAAGCCCCGCTCCTCGAGCTTCGGGTACAGGAGCATCGGCCGCCGATCGGTCATGGCCAGGATATGTCCGCCCGCGGCGATCCGGGGGAGATTCTCCAGGATCTTTGCCATCGGCTGCGGCGGCTCCAGTCCGCGGGCATCCACGACGATCGCATCCCCGGCCGGCGCCGCAGGTCCGGGCGCCGCAGACGGCGCCGGAGCAGTCGCAGCCTGTTCCCCCGCTCGATAAAACGTAATACACCAGTCCTGAGGACCTCGCTTCTGCGTCCAGTGTGTAAAGCCCCGCTGCGCCAGCACACCGTATAGCGGAATCGGCTCAAAGATATTGTACAGGACGAATGCCTGGTCGTCTTTCAGCGACATCACGGTTTGCATGATCCGCTGAAACGGCTCTTCTCCCGCCCGCACCTGATCGCGCACATCCAGGACCACCCGGCGATCCTCGGGGATGTTGCGAAGCGCCTCGGGCATCGACGGACCCTCGCTGTGACAACCGCTTTCGTTCATCATGGGTTGTTACCTCCTTGTTCTCGGGTTACTGGCTCAGCGTCAAGTGTAGTATAGGGCGGAAGATTCAGATACGTCTGTGACTTTAGTCTCACGAATGACGAAAAGCGCAAAGGCCGAGTCAGAGCATGCGGATCAGGGCGGCCCGGCTCACGATCACCACCCCGTGGCGATCAAATGTAATGGCGCCCTCCTTTTCCAGGGCCTTGAAGGCGCGGCCGACCATCTCGCGTGCCGTTCCCACAACGGACGCCAACTCCTGTTGCGTGGATTGCCGCTTCAGGCGGAGACCTCCTTTGCCGTCATCGTCAGCCATCTCCAGGAGGTGCTTCGCCACACGGCTGGTCACGCTGCGAAACGACAGGTCCTCGACCTTGCGGGTGAAGTAGCGGAGCTTCCCCGCGAACGCCTTCAGAAAACCGATCGCGATGGCCGGGTGCTCCTCGACTAAACGCCGCATCCCCTCGCGCCGGATGCCCCAGAGCGACGCCGATTCCACCGCCTGAGCGTTGGCGGGGTTCGGCCCGCCGTCAAAAATAGGAACCTCGTTAAAGCAGTCGCCGGCCTCCGCAATTCGGAGGACCTGCTCTCGCCCATCCGGTGACAGCTTGAAGATCTTCACCTTGCCGAATCGAACCACGTACATCGCCTGAGCCGGCTCCCCCTCCGTAAACAGCATGTGGCCCTTCTGTAACCGCACCTCGAAGGCGTGAGCCTGGATACCTTCCAACGCCCGCGCATCAAGGTCCTGAAAATAGGGAATCGCCTTCAACTGTTCGAACGACATGGTCACCACGGGATCGCAAGCAGGCAAGTCCGATATGCCAAATCTTATTGTAGGAGGACGAGCGGCGCAGGTCAATCGTTGCTCAATAGTACCTGCAGCAGGCGGCGGCCCGCTGCAAATCTACCGGATGCGGGCGAGGTGGTTGAGCTTGATGAGGCGACCCCTCACGCAGAATCCCTTTTACGCTCCCGCAGCAGCCGCTTAGCGAGCGATGGCGTCTTCGGCAGACACCCCATAGCCGCCGCAATCGGATCCGCAACAGGCGGGATCAAATGAATGACGCCGCCGTACTCGAGGACCTCCAGCTCGGACCCCGGGGTAATGCGGTACTTTTTTCGAAGCTTGGCCGGAATCACGACCTGCCCTTTTGTCAGAATCTTCACAGTTGCCATCGTTTAACCTTCCACGTTAAAGGTTAGACATATTGAGGATACCATACCAGCCGCCGTATCCACGAGTCAAGGATACATTATTCCGCCGGAACACATTGCAAACCCTCGTTCCCACGGGCACACAATATAGGGTATTGCACGCGATTAATGAGACGCGAGCGGCCATCAATTTTGGCTCTGTATATGCGATGACGTGCAACAATGACCCATGCCATGCACGCGTGTTTCTTGATGCGGATTTTTTGTCTATACGCTAAAATACGTATTGACGGTCCCCCCCCCCCACTTAAACTCTTGCATGCGTGATATATCTATGGCGTCGGGCAGCCGTGGAGGTCACCCGACCAGTAGAAGCGGTACCAATCTGTTGCTCAGCACCCCACACCGGGTCGGATCACCGATCCCTACAGAAAGGAGGACGAGCAGGTGCGGACCATGGCGTTGTCAACAGGCCACCCACTTAAACTGTTGCTCATTGTTGCTGCCGTTGCGCTGTTCGCCAACGGCTGTACAACCGCCTGGAAAGAGGAACCCCCTTTGTACCGAATAGCGCAGACGCACTTGTCGGTCACAAGCAGTCCGCCGGGCAAGCTCTATATCGACGACATGCCCATTGGGGTCACGCCAATCGCGACGTATCTCAACTGTGAGGAAGAGATGACGAGGCGCACTCGCAACGTGAGCTATTGGCAGACCGAGCCGGGCTATTCCACGCTCATCACGGTGCTCTCACTCGGGCTCTACCTCCCCTTCAGCGCCATCCCGGCCGACAGCGAGACTGCAACTACGCCAACCGGCAGCTACAAGACCAAAGCCTTCCGGCTCCGGGTTGAAGCCGATGGGTATACGTCCTGGCAAGAGACCGTGAGATGTACCGGTCAAAAGGACGTTGCGTTCTCATCCGCGCTGGCGCCTACTCCATCTGTACCGGTTGCAACAGACCGAAGCGCACCTCAGGGTGGACTCGTCATAGAACGGTGCCTTAACAATCAACCCGGGGGATAATAAGGAGGAAAACATCATGAGTGCAACACGGCATTACCGAGCCACTGGTCGCGTCCTGTTCCTCATGCTCACGGCCGTATTGGCACTTCTCTCGGCCTGTGGAAGCGTCCAGCACTCGGTCAAGCTCGATGAGAGTTTCACGCCCGATTCAGGCACGCCGATCCAGGTAGGTCAGGTGGCCAACCAGACCGGTCACACCTTCGACGTCAATGTCGAGCAATTGCTCACCGATGCGCTCACCGAGAAGCTGCGGGACAAGCAACTCCTCTGGCCGGGGGGTGACGGACGGCGGTTGATGCTCACAAGTACCATCGTGGAATACGAAGAGGGAAACGCCTTCAAACGCTGGATGCTTCCCGGCTGGGGGTCCACGGTGCTGACGGTCCGGGGTGACCTGAAGGATGGCGAGCGGCTGGTGGGCTCCGTCGATGCCCGCCGGACGGTGTCGTTTGGTGGGGCTTTCACCATCGGCGCGTGGAAATCAATCGTCGGCAATGTTGCCGAGGACATCGTCGGGGAACTGCACGCCAAGCTTCAACGGTGACGCCGCTTCGGAGTGGCCACGACAAGGCCTACCCTGCACGCTCTCGCGGGTCCCCAGCGAGAAGGAAGGAGGATGGACGCTTGCAACACTGTGCTGCATGCATTGTGTGCTCTTCTCTGAGCCGTCGGCTATTGTCCGGCCTGCTGGCCGCTTGGCTACTTCTCATCACCGGCGCAGCGTTCGCCGCGACTC
>PQAQ01000064.1 GCA_003105305.1 Candidatus Methylomirabilota bacterium | reverse complement strand
GTGAGCGACCGGCAGATCTTTGAGTCGGTGCGCAGAGCGGTTGGCGCCACAGTCGAGCCGGTTCTGACATCCAAACGCCCAGGAGAGATCGACCGAATCTGCTTGGACGCCTCGTTGGCCAGGGCCGAGCTAGGCTGGAAGCCAACCATTCCCCTTGAAGAGGGAATCACCAGGACCGTGGCGTTTTACCGAGGGTGACAGCGCCCTGCCGTGAAGGAGAAAGAGATTGAATGTTCTCACGATTTCGGCTAATCTGACATGCAGTACTTCTTGGACGCAGCCTGGCATTCAGCTATAGCAGGATAGAGTCAGGCATCCGTTCGTCGACCGCCAAACGCTTATCAGCAAGGAAGACTTCACCGGGAGTGCCGCCATTCGGTATCGGCAGATTGTCACCCATTTTCGTCAGAAACGGCTCCTCGTCGTCGGAGATATTATGGCGGACGAGTATATCTGGGGGAACGTGTCAAGGCTTTCCCCGGAGGCCCCGGTTCCGGTGGTGGAGGTGAAGACTGAAAGTTTCCGCCTCGGAGGAGCGGGCAATGTGGCCGCCAACGTTCAGTCGCTGGGCGGACAGGCTATCCTGGTGGGGGTGGTCGGCAACGATCTGCCCGGAGAACGCGTGATCAACGCGATTGAGGCAGCCGGGATGAAAAGCGATGGAATCGTTGTCGACCGCGCGCGTCCGTCTACCGTCAAGACCCGAGTCGTGGCGGGAAGCCAGCAGATCGTGCGCTTTGATCGAGAGAGCATGGCGGACCTTTCCAGGGAAGCGGCCGATCGGGTTCTTGGGCTGGTCACGGAACGGCTTGCCGATGCGGATGCGGTGCTGATCTCGGATTACGCCAAGGGCGTCATCAGTAAGCGACTCGCCAGGCAGGTCCTGTCTCTCGCGCGCCGTGATCGGAAAATCGTTGTGATCGATCCGAAGGTCCATCACTTTCCCCTGTACAAAGGGGCGACCGTGGTTACGCCCAATCATTACGAGGCCCTCGCGTTCGCCCATCTCCCTGCGTGGGGTCAAGAGGATCACCTGGCCGTTGCAGGAAGAGAGCTGCTCAGAAAACTTGAGGCGACGGCCATTTTGGTCACGCGGGGAGAGGCGGGCATGTCGCTCTTTGAGGATGGACGAGTCACCCATATCCCGGCGGTCGCCAAGGAGGTCTATGACGTCACAGGGGCCGGGGATACGGTCCTGGCGGCCCTTGCGCTGGCCATGGTATCCGGCGCTCCTCTGCGGGAGGCGGCCGTTATCGCCAACCATGCCGCCGGTGTCGTGGTGGGAAGGACCGGGACCGCAACCGTCAACCGCGAGGAGTTACTTGAAGCGCTAAAAGACAGGGTGTAGGGTTTAGGGTCTAGGGTAACAGCTCAACCCCCAAACCCCGTACCCCAAACCCTGTTTTTGTGGGGGGGAATCGGTGGCGACCAAGTTCATATTTGTGACGGGTGGGGTATTATCATCCCTTGGCAAGGGGTTGGCCTCCGCCTCGATCGGCTGTCTGCTGGAAAGCCGGGGCGTCAAGGTCACCATCCTGAAATGCGATCCGTATATCAATGTCGATCCCGGGACCATGAACCCGCTTCAGCACGGGGAGGTGTTTGTCACCGATGACGGCGCTGAGACCGACCTTGACCTGGGCCACTATGAGCGGTTCACCGACCATGTGATGACCAAGTCGAACAACGTGACTGCCGGGCAGATTTATCATTCGGTCATCACGAAGGAGCGGCGCGGAGACTACCTGGGCGCCACGGTTCAGGTCATTCCGCACATCACCGACGAGATCAAGCGCGCGATYCACCGGGTGGCGGCGGGCGTCGATGTCGTGATCGTCGAGGTCGGCGGGACGGTCGGCGACATCGAGAGTCTGCCGTTCCTCGAGGCGATCCGGCAGTTCAGGAGCGACGTCGGRCGGGAGAACGTCCTGTATATCCACCTCACGCTGGTTCCGTACATCGCGCCGGCCGGCGAACTGAAATCGAAGCCGACCCAGCACAGCGTCAAGGAACTGCTCCAGATCGGGATCCAGCCGGATATCCTGCTGTGCCGGACGGACCGGATGCTTCCCAAGGATCTGAAGGCCAAGGTCGCGCTGTTCTGCAACGTGTCCGAGAAGGCGGTCATCACCGCAAAGGATGTGGGCAGCATCTATGAGGTGCCGCTGGTCCTGCGCAGCGAGGGATTGGATACCATTATTGCCGAGATGCTCGGCCTGCCGCACGCCGAGGCCGATCTGCGGGCCTGGGAAGCCATCGTTCGGAAGGTAAAGGAATCGACCGCCGGCGTCACGATCGCGGTGGTCGGCAAATACCTTGAGCTGAAAGACTCGTATAAGAGCCTGACCGAGGCGATTATCCACGGCGGCATTGCCAATGATTGTCGTGTCCATATCAAGGCGGTTGATGCGGAGATGGTGGCGCGCGACGGCCCCAAGGAGCATCTGCGCGATGTCGCCGGCATCCTGGTTCCCGGAGGCTTTGGAAATCGAGGGATCGAAGGGAAGATCGCGGCCATCGCCTATGCCCGCGAAGAGCGCATCCCGTTCTTTGGCATCTGCCTGGGTATGCAGTGCGCGGTCATCGAATTCGCCAGGCACGTATGCGGCCTGCAGGACGCCAACAGCCGCGAGTTTGATCCGAACTCTCCCCACCCGGTCATTGATCTGATGCCTGAGCAGCGAGGGATCTCCAGCTTAGGGGGAACGATGCGGCTGGGGGCATACCCATGCCGCATCGTCACGCCGTCTGTTGCCCACCAGGCCTACGAAACCCTCGAGATCAGCGAACGCCACCGCCATCGCTACGAGGTCAACAACGACTATCGGGAGACCCTGGAGCGTCACGGCATGCGGCTGAGCGGATTTTCGCCGGACAATCTGCTGGTGGAGATGATCGAGCTTCCGGATCACCCCTGGTTCGTCGGCGGCCAATTCCATCCTGAATTCAAGTCCAGCCCCAAGCGGCCTCATCCGCTATTCCGTGAGTTTATTAAGGCGTCGCTGCGACAGCAAAAGAACAGGATATAGGACTTAGGGTATGGGGTGTAGGGTTTAGGGTCGCAGTGCTGAACAGCTTTAAGGAGTTGACGGTCTGGCAAAATGCGTATCGCCTGGCGCTTGAAGTGTACCGGATCACCTGCGCCCTTCCCTCTTCAGAACAATACGGATTGGCTTCCCAGATGAAGCGAGCGAGTGTATCAATCCCGTCAAAAATTGCAGAGGGATACAAGCGTCAGTCTCGAAA
>PQAQ01000063.1 GCA_003105305.1 Candidatus Methylomirabilota bacterium | reverse complement strand
ATGAATGATTACGTGGCATTGACGGTGGGTGTGGTGTGCGCCGGAATCGGCGGAGAACTTTTTGTGTGGGGCTCCGTCGGTCTCGCTCGCTGGATGCGGGTGCCTCCAGGTATTGTCGGCGCGACCGTGTCCGCCTTCGCGACCTCGATTCCCGAACTATCCGTTGCCGTTAACGCTGCGCTCGCTGGGAAGCCGGACATAGCGCTCGGCGACGCGCTCGGAAGTAACGTGACGAATATCGCGCTGATCCTTGCGTTTGCTGCAGTCATCTCCGGGATCCGGAGCCCTCGTGACAGCGTGAAGAGGGATTTCCCTGTGGCATTATCGGTTCCGGTCGCCACCGGTGCGTTGGCGTTTGACGGCGTACTGTCTCGTTTCGACGGTCTTCTGATGATGGGTCTCTTCTTCGCGTGGCTTTGGGCGACAATCGTAGAGGCGCGGAGCCTGCGAAATTCCACAGATAAGGTGTTTGGCGCGCATCGTGGGTGGCCTGCGATACTTTCCAGCGTTGTCGGCCTCGGCTGTCTGATCGCCGCCGGCCATCTCGTTGTGACGGGAGCGCGAGGCATCGGCGTGACCTTCGGCATCGACCCCTTTGTGATTGGCGCTACCATTGTGGCGATAGGTACGACCGTGCCGGAGCTCGCCACAACGACCATTGCTACGTTGCGTGGACACGATGAGATCGGTTTGGGGACGATTTTGGGGAGCAATATCTTCAACGGGCTGTTCATCGTCGCCGTAGCGGCCATTCTCTGCCCTATAGCCGTTCGGTGGCGTGAAATGGTTGTCGTGTTGGTATCCGGATTCGTGGCCGTGGTGCTCGCATACCCAGCGCACGGCGGTTTCATCGCGCGAAGGCGGGGTGTGTTGTTGCTGGTAGTGTATACTGTCTATCTCGCGATGATCCTTCAACGCTAGGCAGCCGAACGATCTGTCCGACATCGATGTGCAGGCGCGGCGCTCAACGTGATAACGCCGGTCGGCGAGAGACCAGACGGCGCACAGGGAGGCTCCTCAGGATGAGCAGGTTCAATAGAGTCGTGAAGGCGGCTGCCGTGCTCACGTGTGCTGTGAGTGTGCTGATCGTCTCATGCCGCAAGGCGCCGGATTCACCGTCCGGTCAGGCCCTCTATCTTCGGTATTGCGCCTCGTGCCACGGCGAATCCGGCGACGGACACGGTCCGGTGGCGGTATCGTTTCGGCGGCCCCCGTCCGATCTTCGGCTGATCGCGAAGCGCTACGACGGCCGGTTTGATGAGGGCTATGTCATGCAGGTCATCGACGGCAGGCGCGCAGTGGTCGAACACGGGACGCGCGAGATGCCGGTCTGGGGGGCGGTGTTCGAGAGCGAGCATCAAGACAAAGGTTACCCGGGTTATACGTCGCTTCTGCACTCACGAGCCCTCAGCGACTATCTGCGATCGATTCAGCAGCAGTAGCGCGTATTCCGACTGACCCGATGCGAATCCGGGTGCTGCGACTGACGGCTTCGCACACACCACAGTGGATATAGGTACACAGGATGTCACAGCAATCTCAACCGTCCCATGATATTGCCTCTCTGCCCCTGGAGCCGGTCGATCGTATCATTGCGCCGCTCGCGCTTTTTTTGCGAATCCAGGCGGCCAGCGGGTTTCTCCTGCTGGTTGTGACGGCGATTGCGCTCGCGCTCGCCAACTCGCCGTTCGCACATGCCTATCTAAACCTGTGGGAGATACCATTCGGCTTCACGCTGGGTACGTTTGAGATGAACCACTCCCTAAGACATTGGATCAACGATGGCCTCATGACGATTTTCTTCTTTGTGGTCGGCTTGGAAGTGAAGCGCGAATTAGTACTTGGGGAGCTCAGAGACCTGCGAACGGCCTGTCTGCCCATTATTGCAGCAGCGGGAGGCATGATCATACCTGCAAGTTTGTACCTCGCGGGCCAATACGGCCAGCCGGGCGAGCGTGGCTGGGGCATTCCCATGGCGACCGACATTGCGTTTGTCGTCGGCTGTCTGGCGGTCTTGGGACCACGTGTTCCTGGAGGGTTGCGCATCATGCTCCTCTCGCTGGCGATCGCTGACGACATCGGCGCCATTCTCGTCATCGCGATCGGCTATACCGGCCATCTCAATTTCGGGGCGCTGGCCTTGGGCGTGTTCGGTTTCCTTATCGTACGAGGGCTGGCGCGCATTGGCGTGCGGAGCATCCCGATCTATTATATCGTTGGGGTGATTATATGGTTGGCGTTCTATGAGTCGGGAGTCCATGCTACGGTTGCCGGCGTGATCCTGGGTCTGCTGACGCCGGCCCATGGTTGGGTCAGCGCAGGTCGCCTGAACGCCATTGTCCGGCAGTTCGCGGCGTATGTACAGGGGGAGCCCTGGAGTAACGGGGGTAAGGATCCGATGGCGTTGCGCGCCATCGCGGTGGCTGCGCGAGAGGCGTTGTCCCCCTTGGAGCGGCTTGAGACCGCGCTGCACCCGTGGGTGAGTTTTGTGATCATGCCGCTATTCGCGTTGGCAAATGCGGGGGTATCGATCAACGTCACGGACTTTCGTGAACCGATTGCGATGGCGGTCATCGTTGGCCTGGGAATTGGCAAGCCTGTCGGCATTGTGAGTTTTAGTTGGCTGGCCGTTCGGATGGGCATTGCCAGGCTGCCCGAGGGTGTGAACTGGAGCATACTGGCAGCGGGCGGTGTACTCGCGGGTATCGGCTTCACCATGGCGCTTTTCATAGCAAGCCTAGCGTTAGAGAACGCGTTACTTAACGCCGCTAAGGTCGGGATTCTGTCCGGGTCGGCTGTGGCCGCGGTGGCGGGAAGCCTGATCTTGTGGTGGCTGCTTCCTAAGCCAGCGCGCTCGGTATCGTCGGTTCGATCCCTTCACTGACACCGACAGAATCTGACCATCCGACCTTTCGACTGTGTGCGGCATGACTGCACACGACCAGATTTACCTTGACTTCACTCCATTTTTGACTAGAGTGAGCCGGAACGGCACTTTAGAGACATCCGACGTCAACGCTTACTGAGGTCCGCATGTTCGCTTCGCCCGGCCCGTTTGTCTTCCAGATCGGCCCGCTTGCTATTCGTTGGTACGGCTTGCTCTTCGCTACTGGTGTACTGCTGGGGACATGGCTGGCGCAGCGCGAGGCGATCCGGCGAGGGGAGGATCCTGAGCAACTTCTCAACGTCATTGTATACGGCGTGATGGCCGGCTTAATCGGCGCGCGACTCTATTACGTCCTGTTCAACTGGGGCTACTATAGCGCGACACCCCTGAAGATCTTCGCGGTGTGGGAGGGTGGGCTGGCGATCCACGGCGGGCTGCTGGCCGGAGGCTTGACCGCGGTTATCTATGCTATCCGGAAGAAGCTGCCTGTGCTCACTTACCTGGACATCATGGCGCCTTCGGCGCCGCTCGGGCAGGCGATCGGCCGGTGGGGTAATTTTTTTAACCAGGAGGCCTTCGGAACGCCGACCGACCTACCGTGGAAACTCTACATCGAGCCGTACCACCGGCCACCAGAGCTGGCCACCTTTGAGTATTTTCATCCGACATTTCTCTATGAATCGCTCTGGAACGTTCTGGTGTTTGCAATACTGTACTTCGTGCTTCGCGGCCGGCTGCAGCGGATTCCGGGCGCGTTGATGCTCTGTTATGTCGGCTTGTACTCTGTTGGTCGGTTCTTCGTCGAAGGCCTTCGCATTGACAGCCTGATGCTTGGGCCACTTCGGGTGGCGCAGGTCATGAGTCTGATTCTGATCGTGCTCTCGGCTGCGGGGCTCGCATGGTTATACTCCACCGCTAAGCGGTCCGGCCGCTCATAGAGGTATGGACATGGAACGGTTCGGCGTCGTTGGGGCCGGGGCCTGGGGGACGACACTCGCGAAGCTCTTAGCGGAGAAGGGATACGCAGTGATCCTTTGGGCATGGGAGCGCGACCTCGCCCTCACCATGGCGAAGGAGCGGGAGAATAGTCTCTATCTGCCGGGGGTTGAGCTGCCCGAAGCGCTTGAGATCACCAACTCTCTCG
>PQAQ01000062.1 GCA_003105305.1 Candidatus Methylomirabilota bacterium | reverse complement strand
TCTTCCCAGATCTTGGTCTTTTCCGCCTTTTCTCTCGAGAGGACAATGAGGCCGTCAGCATCCTCTTTCTGCTCCAAGTAGACATCGACAGTATCGCCGACTTTTACCGTGATTTCTCCGGAAGGCGCCTGGAACTCTTTGATTGGTACGGCCCCTTCGGACTTGTAGCCGATATCGATCAGGACCGTATCGTTCCTGATCTCCACCACAGTCCCCTTGACGATCTCCCCTTCAGCGATCTCCCGCAGGCTCTGTGTATACAGATCGACCAGCTCCTGAGATTCATCGTGATCGTGGAGTTCGGCCTCTGGCGCCTCCGTCGATGCGTGAACAGCCTCTTCCAACTTGTCCGTCTCAGACATCATACCGTTTAGTTCCTCCTTTTGATAAAATACCCACCCTCTTCATGTGGGTTCAGAAAACCCTCGTTTTTTGTCAGCAGAGCCTCGCCTGTCGCATAAAGCGGATCATCCCGTAATCGACAATCGGGATCCGACGAGGCTTGAAGCCCGGCAATTTTCTCCATAATGATCCGGCTGAATGTCGCAATCTGGTCCTCCCCCCGATTTGCCTGTCCCCCGGCAAACCGGCATGGCATCCCGAATTTTATCGTAATTCGACCCGGCCTGGGAAGCCACGCGCCTCTGGGGAACACCTTGCCCGTTCCCGTGTGAAACACTGGAATGACCGGCGCGCCGGTCCTGGCGGCAATCAATCCGATCCCTGACTTAGCGGGCCGCAGGTGAATACCGTCTCCGCGCGTCCCTTCAGGAAAGATCGCAACGACCTCTCCCGCTTCCAGCAGCGAGATCGCCTGTTTGAACGCCTGCAGGTTGGCGCGATCCCGATTGACGGGAAAAGCGCCGCACCGCCGAATCAGCCAACCAAACAACGGGGAACCGAACAGCTCCTTCTTGGCCATAAAACGGATCGGGCGCCGAACCGCGATTTCGATGATGATCGGATCGATATAGCTTACGTGATTCGACGCCAGAATCACCGGTCCCGAATGGGGGATGAACTCCTGCCCCTCGACATGGAGACGGAACGCAACCTTAGCAATGCCGAGGCACAAAAGGCGAGCCATGACGAAGGCGCAGCGGGTCATCGCCTTTTTGAGATCAAGGCCCCCTAAAAACGCGAGGTTCATAATATCGGATAACCTCCCAGAAACGCAAGCACAAATTCAGAGCGCTCGCACATCGTCCGTCTGGGCAGCCATCTTCCGTCTAACCTCTCCCTCCATGACATCCACCACCTGAGAAATAGGCATATCGCTCGTGTCGATCATCACGGCCTCATCAGCTTTTCGTAACGGTGAGGCGTGTCGGTTCATGTCTCTGGTGTCTCGCAGTCGGATATCTTCGGCAAGTTCATCCATCTTGAGATCGGTTCCTGCCGCCTGCGCCTCAAGATATCGGCGACTCGCCCGGACCTCCAACCGTGCCGTGAGAAAGAATTTCACGTCGGCATCGGGGAAGACGACTGTCCCGATATCGCGTCCGTCCATGACGACCCCTCCCTGCTCCGCCATCTGTCGCTGACGCGCCACCATGACACCACGAACGCCCGGGTGAGTAGAGATTCTCGAAGTTGCCTGTTCCACCTCGCGCTCTCTGATCTGCCGACAGACATCCCGGCCATCGACGAAGATCAGCTCTCGCTCGCCGCCGAATTCGAGAACGATAGCTGTCTCAYTGGCCAGCCGCAGCAGGGCTTGTTCATCATTCAGGTCAAGACCCGTTTGTAGCGCCTTCCACGTGAGTGCGCGATACATAGCCCCGCTGTCGATATACCGGTACCCYAGCCGCCTCGCGAGCAAACGGGCCGCCGTACTCTTGCCTGCCCCAACGGGTCCGTCGATCGCGATGGTGAGTTGCTCTGTTCCGCTTCTCAACTCGTCGTTATCCCTCATGTCTCGCACGCCGAAGATCAGACCTCCAGCAGAACCGACGCGCCCGGCGCGACGCCGTTTAATCGAGCCCAGAAGTCCGGGAATGAACTGCTGACGCAAGATGGATATGAGATCTCGGTGCTCCCTTCAGCGGCCAGACCGGCTACAGCCAGCGCCATCGCCATCCGATGATCTCCCCAACTGTCGCAATGACAACCGGTAAGTGACGGGCGCCCATGAATAATCAATCCATCAGGACGGGGTTCGATCTGCACGCCAAACCGGCGAAGCTCCTGGAGGATCGCAGCAAGCCGATCCACCTCCTTAGCCCGAAGCTCGCCAGCATTGCGTATTGTGGTAGTGCCGGCGGCGAGCGCCGCCGCCACCGCAAATACAGGGATTTCATCGACCATCCGGGGGATCAGGGCCCCGGCTACCTCGGTTCCGTGTAGCGCCTGGCTTCTGACGTGGAGGTCGGCAACCGGCTCACCGGAGACGATACGATTTCGACTGATCTCAATCGCCGCGCCCATTGACTGTAGTGCCTCCAACAGACCGATTCGGGTTGGATTGATGCCTACATCGCACAATGTCAGGTCCGAACCCGGAATCACGAGAGCCGCAACGAGAAAGAAAGCCGCCGCTGAAAAATCGCCCGGAACAATCACCTGAAAAGCGGCGATCTGCTTGACGCCGTTAACCCGTAGATGTAAGCCATTGCGATCAATCGGGATGCCGACGGCGTCGAACATCCGTTCTGTGTGATCCCGTGAGAGGGACGGCTCGGTGACCGTCGTTTCCCCCTCGGTCAAGAGACCGGCCAACAGGATCGCGGATTTGACCTGGGCGCTGGCGACCGGGCTCACATAATCAATCGCCCTGAGTCTGGCCCCTTGAATAGCGAGGGGGGGCAGATTACCGCCATCACGACCCAGGATTGTTGCTCCCATCGACCTCAGCGGCAGAACAACCCTGGCCATCGGTCGCGCGCGCAGATACTGATCGCCAGTCAGTACGGAAAAGAACCGTTGCGTTGCCAGTACCCCGGTCAGCAGCCTCATCGTGGTTCCGGAATTTCCGAGATCCAGCACCTCTGCGGGCTCCTTCAGGCCGCGCAGCCCGCCGCCACGAATCTGCAGCCGCTCATCATCCAGCTCATCAATTGGGACCCCCATAGCCCGAAACGCCTTCGCGGTGTCACGGCAGTCATCGCTTTGAAGCGCGCCGCGGATCTCACTGACCCCGTCAGCGAGCGACCCCAGGATGATCGCACGATGCGTGATCGACTTGTCACCCGGAAGGGTGAGTTCTCCCTTCACCGGACCGACCGGAACAACCCGCATCCGCCCTACGCCGTGCGTGCCCATGCCGCCTCGAGTCTTTCGGCCAGCAGGCGAAGCACGTGCTCACTTACCGCCGAACCTTCTACCGACAACCACTCGCATTCGTCCTGATGACGAAACCAGGTAAACTGGCGTTTGGCATATCGCCGCGTATCGCGCTTGAGCGAGGCGACCGCACCATCGAGGCTGCTCCGCCCTTCCAGGTACTCAATCATGTGTCGGTACCCGATGGCTCGGAGCGGCCTGAGTGTCCCGTTGTAGCCTTGAGCGAGCAGACCCCGGACCTCGCGCAACAGGCCTTGCGTCATCATCACATCCACCCTCGCATCAATTCGCCGGTATAGTTCCTGTCGATTTCGCTCCAGACCGAATTTCAGTATGGGTCCGGGGATCGGTTTGTGGTCGCGCCGCCCTTCTGCTCTCAGGGTTGAGATGGGCCGGCCGCTCACCGCCGCAACCTCAAGCGCCCGCACAATTCGAAAGAGATCGTTGGGATGAATCGCGGCAGCCGCTTCGGGATCGACGGCTTGGAGCCGTTGGTAGAGGATGGCGCTGCCCCCTTGCGCGGCCTCCCGGTTCAGCGCCTCTCTTAGTGGCGTCAGTTCGCCGGGACCGGCAACCAGGCCGTAGAGGAGCGCCCGAACATAGAGGCCGGTTCCCCCTACCACAATCGGCAGGCGCCCACGAGTCCGGATGTCGACGATAGCGGCGGAAGCCAACCTCGCATAATCGGCCGCCGTAAACGGCTGGTCCGGGGCAACAATGTCCAGCAGATGATGGGGAACACGGTCCCGGTCGCCGGCAGTCGGCTTCGCTGTTCCGATATCAAGATCTCGATAGACCTGCATCGAGTCGGCGGCAACGATTTCGCCGCTTACACGCTCCGCCAAGGCTAGGGCCAGCGCCGACTTTCCCGACGCCGTCGGACCGACCAACACGATGAGCGGCGGACGACTCATGGGTCACCTGGGCAGATCCAATGCCTGCAGGATCCGCAGCGTTGCTTCAGCTTTATTGAGGAGATAAAAGTGCAGGCCGGGGATACCCGCGTCAAGCAGTTCGCGGCATTGTCGAATCGCATATCGCACGCCCACATCGATCTGCCCTTGGGAGTCTTCCCGATATGCCTCCAGCTCCTTCAAAAACGATATCGGAATCTTGGCCCCGCACATCGATGTAATACGCTGGATCTGGTTCAGGTTGACCACCGGCAGAATGCCAGGAATCAACGGTGCCGTAATTCCCGCCTCTGTGTAACGCCTGCGAAAATCAAAGAAATCACGATTATCATAAAAGAGTTGCGTGATCACTGCGTCGGCGCCCGCATCCACCTTTCGTTTCAGATTCGCCAGATCGACCGCAGGACTCGGCGCCTCCTGATGTGTCTCGGGATAGCCGGCAACAGCAACGCTGAAGTGAGGGAACTCCTGCCGAATCAGGGTGACCAGTTCATTGGCATAGGCGAACCCGCCCTCTGGCTTTTTGAACTCCGGCTCTCCTTTTGGCGGATCGCCGCGCAGGGCGACGATGTTTTCGATGCCCAGATCGGTTGCCCCCTTCAACCATAGTCGGATCTCCTCTACCGTCGAGCCTACGCAGGTCCGATGAGAGGCTGTCGTAACGCCGCAAGCCTCGCGGATCTTCACCGTCAACTCTAACGTCTGTTCTCGAGTCGAGCCGGCAGCGCCATAAGTGCAAGATACGAAGGAGGGGCGGCGATACACTATCAGAGTTTCGAGGGCGGACAACAACTGAGCCTCGCCGGCCTCCGTCTTGGGAGGAAAAATCTCAAAGGACAGTCCAAATCGGCCGTTACTGTATATGTCAGCGATCTTCATGCTTCTCAGCCGCTACTCCTGTATGCGTATCCTACCGCGAACCGACGCGGAGAAGACGTCACATCGGCCAACGCCAAATACAAAGGCCCTCGCGTGCGTCCGTCTATCAGCGAGGGCCTGTCGCGCCTATAGGTCTTCAGCGATGAGCCATCAGTCCTTCTTTTTCTCTGATGGGTGAAAGCTCACGGCTAATGCGCCTCGGGCTTTTTGATCCAAGTCATCATGGACCGCAGTTCCCTGCCGACCTTTTCAATCGGATGATCTGCATCGCGTTGCCGCATGGCAAGGAAACTCGGCCGCCCGGCCTGGTTTTCAAGGATCCATTCTCGCGCGAAGGCGCCCGTCTGGATCTCATCGAGGATCTTCCGCATCTCTGTCTTGGTCTGCTCAGTGACAACGCGCGGTCCCCGGCTGTAATCGCCATATTCCGCCGTATCGCTGATCGAATAGCGCATATACGCCAAGCCGCCCTGGTAGAAGAGGTCAACAATCAGCTTCAGCTCATGCATGCATTCAAAATAAGCCAGCTCAGGCTGGTACCCGGCATTCACCAGCGTTTCAAATCCGGCCTTCACCAAGGCGGAAGCGCCTCCGCATAAGACAGCTTGTTCGCCGAACAGATCGGTCTCCGTCTCCTCACGAAAGGTCGTCTCAAGCACGCCGGCTCTGGTGCATCCGATCCCTTTCGCATAGGCCAGAGCTACCGCCTTCGCCTTCCCCGAGATGTCCTGATGGACAGCTACCAAAGCCGGAACACCGCCCCCTTCCGTAAACACCTGGCGTACGAGATGGCCGGGCGCCTTGGGTGCAATCATCGATATGTCCACGGTCGGAGGAGGGACGATTTGATGAAAGTGAATGTTGAAGCCGTGGGCGAACATCAGGGTCTTTCCTGGCGTAAGCGCCTTCTCAATCGACTCCTGGTAGACCTGCCGATGTGTTTGGTCGGGCAGCAGCATCATGATCACATCGGCGCTGTAGGCGGCCTCCTCACAAGTCGCAACCTTCAGACCGGCGGACTCGACCTTTTTCCACGACTTGCTCCCCGGATACAGGCCAACGATCACATCGAGACCACTCTCTTTAAAATTCAGGGCATGGGCGTGCCCCTGACTGCCATAACCCATGATGGCAATGGTCTTGCC
>PQAQ01000061.1 GCA_003105305.1 Candidatus Methylomirabilota bacterium | reverse complement strand
CGCTGACCGATGAGGCCGACGATCGGGGGCAGAAAGAGGCTTGGGACTGTCCTGGCCGTCACGAAGGCCCACCCCAGGAACGGGATCTCCCATGTGAACAGGCGGATCGGCGAGAGGAGCAGCTTCGCAGTGATAAAGGTCAGTAACGGCCCAACCCCTATTCCCCCCCTGAGAAGCGAGGCGGTCAAGGGGAAGACCACATACGGTCCGCCGGGCAACAATAGGCCGACGAGCCATCCGATCAGGATACCCTGTGTACCCGACTCCTCGCCCATCCATTTGATAAGCAGCTCTCGAGGAACAACCACCCCGATCATCCCGGCCAGACAAAAGCCGAACACGAGCGGCAGCCACATCTCCCGAAGCAGGCCCAACCCGGTTTGAAGGCCCTGCAACGGCAGATTCTTTCCTTTCGTAAAAGCCAATACGGCCAGCAGGATGGTCAACCCCCCCATGACCAGGACGTCGGTATCGATGATCTTTTTCCTCCTCGGTGTGGGTGCTGTGTCCGCCACGAATCCCCTCGCGCTTGACAGCCTGAGGACGACTCAGGGCTGGGATAAACCGAACTTCTTCAGTCGATAGCGGAGGGTGTCCCGGCTAAGGCGGAGCAGCCTGGCCGCCTTCGTCTGATTGCCGCCGCTGTCCCGCAACGCCTGCTCCAACAACGACCGTTCCCACGCCGCCAGATCGATCCCTTCTCGCGGGAGCGTCCCGCAGGCAAGATCGGCAGCCGGAAGAGGCTTCGCCGGGAGGTTCATCGGTCCGGAGGTGAGCGACAGTTGGTCGACCGACAGTCGATCTCCATGGCTCCACAGGACCGCGCGTTCGATGACGTGGCTCAGCTCCCGAATGTTGCCGGGCCACGGATACTCGCACAGAGTGCGGGCCGCCCGGTCGTCAATAGCGCGAATCGCCTTTCCATACTTGGCGTTGAATATCTCTAGGAAGTGAGCAGCGAGCAGCAGGATATCGTCGCCGCGCTCGCGCAGCGGCGGCAAATCGATGGTGATGACGGCCAGCCGATAGTAGAGATCCTTTCTGAATCGGGCGGCCTTGACCTCGGTCTCGAGGTCGCGATGGGTCGCGGCCACGATGGTGACATCAACCCGACGATCCCGCAGCCCCCCAACCCGCCGAATAACCCTCTCCTCGACGGCCCGGAGCAGCTTGCCTTGAAGGGGCAGCTCCGTGTCACCCACCTCGTCCAGATACAGGAAGCCCCCATCGGCGGCCTCGAAGAGGCCCATCTTTGATTCTTTTGCGTCGGTAAACGCGCCGCGCTCATATCCGAACAGTTCTGCCTCCATCAGTGTGGCCGGGAGCGCCGTGCAGTTGACCTCGATGAAGGCGCGCGATGCCCGCCGACTGCGCCGGTGTAAGGTCCGCGCCACTAACCCTTTGCCGGTCCCCGTCTCCCCGGTGATCAGAATAGGTGGCGAATCCTCCAGGGCAGCGATCTGCGTAATTCTGGCGATGATGTCGCGGATCGCGTCGCATTTGCCGATAATCCCCATGAAGGGGATCTCACGAATCTCCCGCTCTCGGTAATAGGAGAGCTCCTGTCGCAACCGCGCGCTCTCGCACGCCCGGTCGGCCAGCAGCTTCAGTTCATCCAGATCAACCGGTTTCTTGATATAGTCGAACGCCCCCAGTCTGACCGCCTCCACCGCCCCCTCAATAGAGCCGTAGGCAGTCATCATAATGACGGCGATATTGCGGTCGAACTCCTTGATCCTGCGCAGCAAATCTATGCCGTTGTGACCCGGCAGGCAGACATCCAGGAAGACCACTTCAGGACGGAGACGATCCAATAACTCCAGCGCTATGTCGCCGTTCTCGGCGACCTCCGCCTCGTACCCCTGCTCGGTCATAAACAGCTTGATCGAACGAGCCAGGGTACGCTCATCGTCCACGATCAACAGCGTCGAGGGGTTCATACCGTCCCTTCCTGATTGCCCGATGGTGTCGGCAGTGTCAGGCTCACAATGGTGCCGACTCCTGGCGTGCTGGCGATGTCCAGTGATCCGCCATTCTGCACGACATACCGTTTGGCGATGGCGAGGCCGAGGCCGGTTCCATCCGCCTTCGTCGTAAAAAATGGATCACAGACCGACGGGAGCACGTGTTCGGTCATCCCATCTCCGGTATCGGCGATCTCCAGGACGACGGCATCGAACCGACGGTCTGCTGCCTGGCGGTATCCCCGGATAGTGAGCGATCCCCCCTGGGGCATGGCGTCGAGAGCGTTAGAAAGGATCTCACCGAGCGCCTGCTCCACCTGGATCGGGTCGATATAGACGTCCGGCAGGTCGCGCTGCAGGTCGATCTCAAGCCGGATGCCACGATCTCTGAGCGGTCCGGCGAAGGTGGGCAACAGATCGTCGATTAACCTCGAGGGCTGTTCCGGCAGGAGGTGGAACGGGCCGGGCCGGGAGAACGCAAGCAGATGGGTGATGCGACGGTCCAATCGATCGACTTCGGCAATGACCATCTTGAGGTGGGTCTGCGCCGCCGATTCGTCGGCCACATGACGAAGGGTGACCTGGGCGGCAGCACGCAGGCTGGCCAGCGGGTTACGAAGGCCGTGGGCCACCGCGGCGGTCATCTCGCCGATAGAGGCGAGCTTTTCCGATTGGATCAGTTGCGTCTGGGTCTCTTCAAGCTTCTTGATTTTGACTTCCAGTTCGTGATTCAGGCGAGCCATCGCCTCATGGGAACGTTTCAGATTGTCGGTCATCCCGGCGAATGTCTGAGCCAACTCGCCGATCTCGTCCGTTGAGCGAACTGCGACCTCGTAATCGAGATGGCCTGCACCGACCACCTTCATGGCTGCCTTAAGTTGATGGATTGGCCGCGCCAGCCCCCTGGAGATGAGGACCGAGGCGGCCACCCCGATGACTAAAGAAAGCAGAATGATTAACGTTAACAGCCGTTGCTCCGCCCGGAGGATCTCCTCCAACCTGGCATAGGCCCGTTGCAGGCTGTGGACGCGCGCCGCGCCGTATATCTCTTTGTTCTTCGCGCTGAGGGCAGGCAGGAGCCGACCTTTCAGCTCCGTGTTCGCCAGGGTGAGCGCCGCGCTGCGCTGTCCGGCCTGGTACAAGGAGATGATTCGCGAACCCACATCAAACATCCGGGCGTGGAGCCGTTCGACGCCGGTGGCGAGATCCGTTTCATCGGGCGTCAGTGTCAGCTTCCACTGACGGAGCCGTTCGCCGATCTCCGGCTCCAGCCGAAAGAACTCCGCCTGCGCCTCACGATCTGTTCCGGTCAGGAACCCCCAGATCTGCCGGCTCTGACGGAACAGGACCGTTTCCAGCTCGGCGTAGGTCCGGGTTCTTGCCATGCTCTCACCGAGCGCTTTAAGGGCCGCCCGTTCTTCTCGATTGCTCCGTACAGCCTGTACGCTGATCAGTAAGACAGGCACAACCATCAGCGCGAAGCCCAGCAGCAACTTGCGTTGAAACTTCATACATGGAACTTTAGCCGTCCTACTTCAGCGCCGTCAAGGGAAAGTTCACCAGGGATGAGCCGTCGTCCAGGTGAGAATCGAAGGGGGTATCCCGTCCGACTCCGTCACGGCGCGAACTGGAACGCCCGAACCCCCAAGCTGAGTTGGTTCGCGGGCTGCAGGGGATCGCTTCCCGCCACGGCAAGACCGGCATAGGCGTAGTACGTCCCGACCGATTCCGTACCGCCGAACGTGTACGAGAATGGGATGACCATCGGGGTAAGCGTGACGTTTCTGGCGAAAGGCACCGGGACCGGGCCGAAGGCAAAGGCCATCGTCCCGCCCGGATCAACCAGGGAGAGGAACGTCACGCCGTCGGGCATCAGGGCCCCAAAGTAGATGTCGACCTGCGTGGGGGTAGACCCGGGGGTCAGCGTGGCCTGATAGGTGATCTGCTCACCGGTATGGAATGTGGATCCGCTGAGTGTGAGGGTGGCGCTAAGAGCAGTGTCAACGCTGGCGAGCGCCTGCAGGGCGTCGACACGTCCAAAGCCGTAGGTCGTATCAAATCCTGGGGCACCGAGGTCTGTTGCGGTTTGTGTCAGGGTCTGGACGACTTGACCGGAGGTGAGCGTGGGTTTGGCCGACCACAGCAACGCAGCGATGGCCGCGACATGCGGAGCCGCCGCGGAGGTGCCTAAGAAAGGATTCAAAAAGAATCCCGCCTGCCCCACCTGGGTTTGGACCCCGTCGACTCCGGTGATCTTCGAGACATTTCTCGTTTCGGAGTGAGGAAAGAAAATAGTCGCCGGACCGCGGGAGCTATACGATGCAATCGTGGTCGGGGTAGCGGCATTCACGGCGGCAACCGACAACACCTCGTTGACGGCGGCATGGCCAAAGATACTCTCCTCCGGGACGACGTACTGCCTTACCGGATTGAAATTGATCGGAAACGATATGTAGTTCAACTTGATACTCGAGGGATTGCTGACGAGGCGATATTCCGCAATGGCAATGAACGCCGTGATCGGGCTGCCCGTGGCGTTCGTAAAGATGAACAATTCGATGGGGTCGTTACTCCCATTTTGGCGTTCTGCGCTGCCGGTCAATATCACCAGGTTATCGCTGCGCACCAGGAACAGATCGAAGTCGTCCGCCGATGCTCCAAACGGGTTATTCCATTGCAACGCAACCATGATCTTCCCACCAGGGGGAATGATCAACGTATCGCCGATGTCGGTCCCGCCAGGCGAAAAGTTGTGAACGGCCGGATATGCAGAGGTCGGAAAATTCTGCCCAATGAGGCGCCTGTAGCCGGAGAAATAATGTTGTTGGGCGTAATTGCCGGCCGAGGTTACATAGACAATCCCGCCGGCTGTCAGTTGGCGCACGGCTTGCGCTACCGGTCCATCCTCAAACTTCGGCTCTCCCGGCGCGAATACGTCATCCACGATCACCTGACAGCCGGCGCCTTGAAGGGTGCTCGCGCCGTCAATGAAGTCTAGCGTTGTTGCAGCCCCGTAGAATGCCAATGCCGCCCCCGGGGCCAGGTCATGGATGATTTCCAGCATAGCGGTCCCTTCATCGCCCCCGGAGTTATGCAAGATCTGCACGGGCGGGACGCTCGGAAGATCACCGGAGGCGACAGAGGGCGCCAAATGGTCCACACCATTAGAGATCACACAGACCTTTACACCGCTGCCATCCACTCCAAACGTGCTCCGGGCCGTATCCGCTCGAAGCACCGCGTCGCCTTCCGAGTTGACGGCCCCGCTGTTGGGCCGCATGTAATCCGGGGGCTTGACTTGTTGAACGTTATCGTCAGCTGCAAGAGACTCAATGGCGTCGTACCGTATCCAACCCTGAACAAGCCTGAGCTTCGGAAGCGTCAGCTCCACTCGCAAGCCCAACCCCTCCAGTTGTGCGACGCCATCCCGGGAGAACTCTTTCAGGATCACATATACCTGAATCTCTCCATGATCGTTCATCCTCACAAGGTCGTCTGAGAACTCTTTAAAAGGCACGGATTCGGACGGCGCCGCTTGGTTCAGCAACCGTTGAAGTCTGCGCTTCACCTCGCGAATTCTCGGATGGACTTTTTCTTCGAACGGGGTGGCAGGAGTTTTTTCGCGTAAGAGTTCCTCCGCCAGTGGAGACAAATCCTGAAGGTTTAAAGAGGGTCTCGTGCTGCCCGTGGTGTTGCCTTGCTCCTCAGGGTGTTCAGTCTGCGCGCTCGCGATCGTTACACCGAATCCGCCCCCCTCCCAGGGAATACTGATGAGCATGCAGACGAGTCCCGCCCGCGCCACGGCGGCAATGCCGGAAAGACACCACGTAATCAGCAGTCTCAGGTGACGCCAGCCCCGCTCGACGCCCTCTAGCCGTGGCGACACGGTTTCGCCTGTCGATTTTTTCATTGCGGTCTCCTCTTCAACTGCTGAACTTGGCGTCCTCGCGATAAACATAGCGGCATTCTCGTCTGTGACATCACATCATGTCAAGCAAAAGGCCGAATACGATTTCAAATTTGACAACCTTGGGCTCCTCCCGTACAATTCCTTTCGTCTT
>PQAQ01000060.1 GCA_003105305.1 Candidatus Methylomirabilota bacterium | reverse complement strand
TCCTTGCTGGGATAGTGCAGGTCGTTGGTGGCCACAATCGGCAGGTCGAAGGCCTTGGCGAGTCGCAGAACGCCCTCAATGACGTTCTTCTGCTCCGCGATCCCGTGGTTCTGGATCTCCAAAAAGTAGTTCTCGTGTCCCAGCGCCTCCAGGTACCAACTGACGGTCTCCTTTGCCCGCACCTCGTCGCCATCGAGCAATGCCTTGGCGACCTCGGAGTTGAGGCAGCCGGACAGGGCGATCACTCCTTGACAGTGTTGGGCGAACAACTCCCGGTCGATCCGAGGCTTATAATAGAATCCTTCCAGATAGCCGGCCGATACCAGCTTGATCAGATTCCGGTAGCCGACCTGGTCTTTGGCCAGCAGGGTGATGTGGCTGGCCCCTTCGTAGCCGCTGTCCTGAGTGGACTTGTCGAATCGGCTGCCTGGGGCAATATAGACCTCGCTGCCGATGATCGGCTTGATTCCCTCCTTCATCGCCAAGGTGTAAAAGTCGATGGCTCCGAAGAGGTTGCCGTGATCGGTGACGGCCAAGGCGGGCATCTTGCACTCCTTCGCCTTGGCTACCAGCTTCTCCAGTCCGCAGGCTCCATCCAGCAGGCTGTACTGGCTGTGGACGTGTAGGTGAACAAAATCAGAATGGTGCATAATTCCCTCAAAACAACAGGGTGTAGGGTATAGAGTTTAGGGGTTAGGGAGCGCAGCTTGCCGAGTCAGCGGCGGACCTCCAGCAGAGCGAGGATCGGAACGATCGATTGCGCATCGCCGGCCAACTCGCGTCGGACAAATTCCCACTGCGCCCGTTCGTGCGCAGCGAGCCCGTAGGTTGCCGTGTCGCCTTGCTCATGCAGCTCATCTTCTACGTATTCAAAAAACTGGACGGACCATTTTAGTACGATATTCAACACGGTAAGCGTGATGCGCCACGGCAAGATTCCGATAACGGCACCAACGGCACGCCCGAGCCATCGTCGGACCACTGAGTCACGCGGTGTGCCAGCTGCAAGGGCAAGGGCAGTGCGGAGCCGATCTCCGGTCTGCGCTTCGAGTTGTCGCAACGCCTCCCACTTCCGTCGATGCTCAGGCCGGCGCGCCAGACGAGCTGCCGTGGCGTACACCGCCTCCCCGAACACTTCGATGCCGTACGCCCGCTTCAGACTCTGCCGGGATGCCATTACCCCCAACCTTCAACGCCTTCTAACGTCTACTTAAGCAGAGCCCCGCCGTGAACCGCTTTCGGCGCGGTTAAGCGGCATTCTGCCTATTTAACTCGATCATAACTTGGTAGAGGTTCGCGCATGCCGCATCAAACTTTGTTGCCACAAAAAATAGGTCTGAATCATGAGTTACAAGCGTGAACCCGTTCTTCAACGCCGTTTCAGCAATCAGAACATCTTGAATGTTGTTCGGTTTACTCCCGTTCTTTTTGTCTAGCTCTGTTTTAATCCGTGAGAATAGATCATCCTTTTCGTTCCCCAGCTTTGCTTCATTGAGACAAGAGACGTTCAGAACAAACGACTCGGTTGAGATCTGATTGTTTCCAGCGACCTCTTCAAACACAGCAAGAAGTTGTTGGCGCCTTTGCACGTTTGAGGTGGCCTTAAGCTCGTCTAGCTGGACATGAGTCGCGTAAAAGTGCGCCTCGCCGCGGAACCTACCGATTTCAACTGCTCCATCCAGGATGCGATTAAAGATATTGGTGTCGAACATATAGCCTGGCATGTCATTCCCTCGCCACATAACGATCGTGGTGAGCAAATGAGAGTCACCGGGCCGCTGCGCCGTTCGGCACGTCAGTTGAGCAGCGCGCTATTCCGGTTTCTCCAGGGCGTATGTGAGTTCACTCGGCGTCGCCCCAAGGATAAGGATGCGAACCCCCGCATACTCTAGAGTCGCTTTCCTCGCGAAGTCGTGCTTGAACTCTACCTCTTGCGGAGGCAAAACCTGAATATGAGCTTGAGCCGGGCCTATCGCCGTCGCAGCCGCAGTCGACCCTTGGGCACCGAACGCGGCCAACCCGCCCATCTGCGTCAGGGTCGTCTCGTTCGATAGGATCTGCTGCTCGCGGAAACGGAAGACCACCTGCCCGTCATCTGATAGACCAACATATCGCAGTTCCTCGTAGCCGGTATCAATCTTACGTCCCCATAGGTCCGCGCGGCCGTAAATATTAGCTAAGTCGCGACTGCGTTCAATACGGAATACCACACCGCCAGGACCGGTCCGAAGCGTCCTGTCGACGGGCATCGCGAGCTTCGAGTGCTCCTGGATTGATCCACAGCCTACGAGAAAGGTGGCCGCCACAAGGAGAGCCAGAAAACAACGCTTCATCTTCATCTCCTGCATGGTGCGCCGGAATTGTTTATCGCTGAAGCCTGTCTTGGGTTACAGCTTTGCACCGAACTATGAGTAGCTGGTCAGCATATCCCGACCCTCGGATCGCTAATCGGTGCGGCGATTCTGCTGTGTGTCCAAAGAGTTGTCAAGGTTTTCCGGATTCGGACGCACCGACAAATACTGGTTAGTATAATCCTATCGAGCCCGCCAGTTCACGACGGCAATGGCATGTTTGCGGGACACACTGGGAAAGTCCTTCAGAAATTCGTCTAGGGTATCCCCAGCCTCCAGATAATCGATGAGAGTCTGGTTAGGCACTCTAGTGCCGGCGAAGACGGGGGTGCCACTTAGGCGATCTGACGATGTTGTGATCAGAGGATCAGGGATATGTGGGGCTGCCATCACAGAGCTTCCTTGCCGACAGGACGACCGGTCTTAACTTCGGGGTGGAGATTGCGCTTGGATACCCTTTTAAGGAGATCTTCAAGCCTGTATTGTGGCGGTCGATGCAGCTTGATCACGCGTTTGCTCCCGGAAACATGGAGTTCTACCAGCCAGTCACTCCCACTCGATGGTGCTGGGGGGCTTGGAGGAGATGTCGTAGACGACGCGGTTGACGCCTTTGACCTCGTTGATGATTCGGCTGCTGATCGCCTGGAGCAGCTCGTGCGGCAGGCGCGCCCAGTCGGCCGTCATCCCGTCGAGACTGGTGACGGCCCGAATGGCGATCACATGCTCATAGGTCCGTTCATCGCCCATGACCCCTACTGTTTTGATCGGCAGCAGAACAGCAAATGCTTGCCACAATTCGCGGTCGAGTTTCGCCTGTATAACCTCCGCTTCGACGACAGCATCGGCCTCTCTCAGCAGATCCAGCCTCTCCTGCGTTATCTCGCCGATGATCCGGACGGCCAAGCCAGGCCCTGGAAAGGGTTGTCGCCAGAGGATCGCATCCGGCAGGCCAAGCTCACGTCCAAGTTCCCGAACCTCGTCCTTGAACAGCTCGCGCAGCGGCTCGATCAACTCGAAATCAAACCGTTCCGGCAGCCCGCCTACGTTGTGGTGGGATTTGATCGTGACCGACGGGCCCTGAACCGACACGCTCTCAATCACATCCGGATACAGCGTTCCTTGGGCGAGGAACTCGAACCTCCCCAGCCGCCGTGACTCTTCCTCAAAGACGGCGATGAACTCTGCGCCGATAATCTTCCGCTTCTCCTCCGGATCGATCACCCCTTTGAGTCTTGTCAGGAATCGCTTCTTCGCATCGACTGAGATCAGGTGAAGCCCCAGGTGCTCGCCCATCGCCTGCTCCACCTGAGTCGCTTCCCCTTTCCGAAGCAGGCCGTTATCGACGAAGACGCAGGTAAGCTTTGGTCCGATCGCCCGGTGAATTAGCAGTGCGGCGACCGATGAATCGATCCCGCCACTCAGTGCGCAGAGGACGTGGCGATCACCCACCTGACGTCGGATTCGATCTATCGCCATCTCGGCGAACGAATGCATCTGCCAATCCCGGGCGCAGCCACAGACCCTGAACAGGAAGTTCCCAAGGATCGCCGTGCCGCTGTCGGTATGGGCAACCTCCGGGTGAAACTGGACTGCGAAGAACGGCTGCGTTCGATGGCGGATGGCGGCGAAGGGCGCGTTTCCGGTGTGGGCGAGTCGGCGGAACGTATCGGGCATCGCCTCCAACTTGTCGCCGTGGCTCATCCAGACGGTGAGTCCGCTGCTTAAGCCGGAGAAGAGATCGGCTGTGTCGTCAATCGTGAGTGACGCCCGGCCATATTCCCGGGAAGCGGCTCGCGCCGTGACGGCGCCATAAAAGTGTCCGAGGACCCCCATCCCGTAGCAGATTCCCAGAATCGGCACGCCCTGTTCAATCACCTCGCGCCGGCACAAGGGCGCATCGGGCCGGTAGACGCTGGCGGGGCTGCCGGAGAGGATGATCCCCTTGGGGTGAAAAGCCTTGATGTCGTCGAGTGGCAGGTGGAATGGACGGATTTCGCAGTAGACGCCCAGTTCCCGGACGCGGCGGGCAATCAACTGTGTGTACTGCGAACCAAAATCGAGGATGAGGATTTTATCCATAAGAGCAGTGATTAGTGACGAGTGGTCAGTGGTCGGTTGCTTTTCATTCCTCACAAGCCGCTAACCACTGATTGTCAGTCCAGCCGGTAGTTCGGCGCCTCTTTCGTGATGATCACGTCGTGGACATGGCTTTCGCGAAGTCCTGCAGAGGTGATCCGAATGAAGCGGCCGTTCTGACGCAGCTCCTCAATAGTATGACAGCCGCAGTAGCCCATACCGGATCGAAGCCCCCCAACCAGTTGATACATGCTGCCGGCGAGGGTCCCTTTGTAGGGAACGCGGCCCTCAATCCCCTCCGGGACGAGCTTATGCTCCTCCGTTTCAGCCTCCTGGCCGTACCGATCCCTGCCGCCCCGCTGCATGGCGCCCAGCGAACCCATGCCCCGATAAACCTTATAGGTCCGACCCTGAAAGATGACGGTCTCACCCGGGCTTTCCTCGGTCCCGGCCAGCAAACTGCCCAGCATCACCGCATGCGCCCCGGCGGCGATCGCCTTGGTCATATCGCCTGAGAACTTGATGCCGCCGTCGGCAATAATCGGGACGCCATGTCGGTCGGCGATCTTCGCGCAATCAGCGATCGCCGTGATCTGCGGAACTCCGGCGCCGGCGACGACCCGGGTTGTGCAGATAGAGCCTGGGCCGATCCCAACCTTCAATCCGTCGGCGCCCGCCCTGATCAGTTCCTCCGCGCCTTCGGCTGTGCCGATGTTGCCGGCGATTACCTCAGAGTCTGGGTAGCGCCGCTTGATCGTTGCGACCGTCTCGATCACTCCGCTGCTGTGACCGTGGGCGGTATCTACGACCAGGACGTCGGCGCCGGCCTTCACCAGCGCGTCCACCCGGTGTGGGGTATCCTCGCCTACGCCGACGGCCGCGCCCACGCGCAGCCGACCCAACTCGTCCTTGCAGGCGTTCGGGTATTTGATCGTCTTTTCGATGTCCTTGATGGTAATGAGTCCGCGGAGGTTGAATGCATCATCCACCACCAGCAGCTTCTCGATGCGGT
>PQAQ01000059.1 GCA_003105305.1 Candidatus Methylomirabilota bacterium | reverse complement strand
AAACTGCACGCCGCCCTCCTCACCGCCCCCAGCCGCGATTTTCAGTGATGCTTACCACTCCTTTGCCGCCCATTCGCTAGAATAGGCGCAGCGTTTGCCATCGCCCGGATTCATAAGAGTTTGTTGCTAACTACTCGAGAAAGTTATATTATCTGCCCTAGCTTAATAAACCGTTGGTCGAGATAGGCTGGTCAGCTTACATAATAGTTGGACAGACATCGAGGTATTGCATAGTACCTGTTGAACGGTAAGATCCGCAAAGTGGGAGACGCGCGATGAGTCGCTGGATGTTGGAACCTGGGCATACTGCAGTCGAGTTCTGTGTACGACACATGATGGTCACGTACGTCCGGGGTCACTTCAAGGGCGTACACGGCACGCTGGCGTTCGATCCGGAGGCGCCCGCCATGTCTCACGTCGAAGCGGTCATCGATGCGCGGGGTCTCTGGAGCGGCGAGCGGGATCGCGATGCCCACCTCACGGGTCCTGACTTCCTCGATGTCGAGCGCTTTCCAGAGATCACCTTTCTCGGACGCCAGGTCCGCCTCACGGGGGCCAACGAGGCTGTGGTGGTTGGCGATCTCACCCTGCGCGGGGTGACCCGATCCGTCGAACTGCACGTCCGCTACCTCGGGCAGTGGCAGACGCCGTGGTGGGAGGATGGGGTGGACAAAGGACCGAAGACTCGCGCCGGGTTCATTGCCACCGCACAGATCAACCGGCACGACTTCGGCGTGCGCTGGAACAGTGCGCTCGACCGGGGCGGTGTTGTGGTCGGCGACGACGTGACGCTGACCATCGACGCCGAGGCCATCCTTCAGTCGTAGGGAGAGTGTGCCGGAGTGACACAGAACACGCACGCCTAAGCTTGGCTATTCACCTCACACTCGTTGATCCACACCGCGCCCGACTCTACCTGGCTGCACTGTGCAGGCTTGCAGTATATTGTAGATCGATATACAATAAGCCCTGTGATCAGGACCTTCCGCAATAAAGACACTCGCGCTCTGTTTGAGGGTCGTTGCCCGCGCCGCTGGCAGGCCATCCGGCACACAGCGGAGCGCAAGCTTGCGCAATTGCACGCGGCAGCCACGCTGGAGTTTCTACGCTCGCCGCCAGGCAATCGGCTGGAGGCGCTGAAAGGCAATCGGACCAGCCAGTGGAGCATTCGAATCAACGATCAGTGGCGGGTATGCTTCCGCTGGGCTGACGGAGATGTGTATGATGTCGAGATTACGGACTACCACTGAGGAGGCGTTGTGATGATGAAGAACCGTATGCGTCCCATTCATCCAGGCGAGATTCTGCGCGAAGAGTATTTGGTGCCGCTTGGGCTGTCTGCTAATAGCCTGGCGCGGGCACTGGGCGTCACGCCAGCCCGCGTCAACGAGATCGTCAGAGGGAAGCGAGGCATTACGGGAGACACTGCATTACGCTTGGCGCGCTATTTCCGAACTGACGCCCAATCCTGGCTGAACCTGCAAACTGCATATGACTTGCGGGTTGCTGAGCTTGCGTCCGGTCATACCATCGACCGCCAAGTGAAGCCCCGCGAAGCGGCCTGATTCAGGCATTGTTGATACTGGCGAAGACAATGTCCAAGAATCAGATCACGTTCCAGAAGGTCATCGTCGAGCAACTTTGGCAAATAGGCAGGTTGCGCCTATGGCTGGCAGTACCGGTTCTGATCGGACTGCTGCTCTGCACTGCCTGTAATAGCCGAGTCGAAGGCCGCACGCACGGCGAGACCTTTACGCCCCTCACTCCTCCAGCCGCTCCTGAGGAACGTGTTCGAGTCGCGCGGGTCTACGATGGCGATACCATCCTTCTTGAAGATGGCCGAACGGTCCGATATCTGGGTATCAATGCGCCGGAATATCGGCAACCATTTTCCCGAAAGGCCACACAGCTCAATGAGTCGCTCGTCCTTGGGCGGGACATTCGATTGGAGTTCGATCAGGAGCGAGCCGACAGCTATGGCCGGCTTCTGGCCTACGTCTATGTAGGAAACCGGATGGTCAATGCCACGCTGATTGAGGAGGGCCTGGCGCACGCCTTCTTTATCGGGTCGAATCGAACGCATAACGCCCTGTTCCTTCAACTGCAGGCGGAGGCCAGACAACGCAAGATCGGCATCTGGTCTTCCAGGGGTCGCGTCAAAGATCTAAAGATCACCACCGTTCACCCTGCCGATCTGACAAAAGACGACCGCTATCCTTCCTACGTTCGGATTGCGAATCTCAGCGCCGCTACGATTCGGCTGGCGGACTATGCGCTGTCAAATGAAGCGGGGCAACAGTGCCGCATTTCTAATATCGGCATCGAGCCGGGCTACACGGTGATCGTATCCAGCGGAAGCGGAGAGGATGGCGTGAACAATAGAGGACAATTAATTGTCTACTGCGCGGCGCTGGTGTGGGACACAAGAGAGGATACCGCCTTTCTCACCGATCCCGGCGGGAACCTCGTGGATACCTTTCATTACCAGAGTGCGCCGATACACAGGAACTCGCCTGTGCGCCGCCGCAATCGACAATCATCACTTCACGGCCTGTTCAAGGATTTTACGGAGCTCGGTGCTGGGTTTCGCGAAGCCGAATCGGTCGTTGGGGGAGACCCCGTACACCATCCCCACCACCTCGCGTTTCAGATTAAGAAGTGGCGCCCCGCTGCAGCCCTGCTCAATTCCGTCCGACTGAAAGTCCGCGCTGAACGCCTGTCCGCCATTCAACGACTTTTCGAAAATCCCAACCCTTTTTCTGACGCCCCCGACCGGACCGCACACAGTGCCGATCACCGTGTCGTTCTGAATGAGCTCCACCCGATCGGGTAGCGTGGCAGCCGGGAGCGATCGACCGACTTTTCGTAATCGGAGCAGGAGGATATCGGAACTCCCCAGCCGTCGTGTGATATCGGCGTTATATTCCTTCCCAAGGTGCATCACCCGAATGTTGCCGCCTTTATCCAGGTGCGCATTGGTGAGCACATACCCACGAGCGTCAGCAATAAATCCGTGAGCAAAACTTTTGACACTCCCCTCGCCATCGACATCCTCAACGGTCACCAGGAATGCCGGCGTCTGCTCCAGCATTCGCCGCATCTCTTCTTCCTCAGGACGTACGGCGTTGATGCTCTCCTTCTGCGCCTCTCGTTGAATCTTCTCGATGACCTGAATAGCATTGACCCGCTGGTTGACATCATCGATGCCTCGGGCAATGCGCATGGCCTCCTCGACCTCGCCGCATTCCCCGGCCAGCGAGACGGCAATCCAGTACTGCTGCATGGAACGGGCTAACGGCGCAGCAATGCCCAGCGAAAGCGTCAGCGCCTCCTGAAGCACTCGAACTCCCGGCTCCTTCGGAAACGACAGGCACATCATCTTCCCAATGCCGGCAACCGATTGCGTCTGCTCTTCTTTGTCACGAATCGACCGAGCCTGTTCCAACAGGGCGCCAAACCTCTTCTCCATTGCCGCATGTGTCTCGCCCCAGCTTACTCGAGGCGTAATCAGCGCCAGGCCCACAACTACGGCCACCATCTTCATCTGTCGTTTCATAGCCTCTTGCCCTCTATTTCGCCCCGGACCACTTGCCTTCGTTCTATCACGCAATCTTGTCATACCTGCATCGGATGCTCTCAGGCGCGTCGGCTGACGGAGAAGATACCAGAATAAGAACTGAAATAAAAGCAATCAGTCGTGCGCGGC
>PQAQ01000058.1 GCA_003105305.1 Candidatus Methylomirabilota bacterium | reverse complement strand
TTTGCAACGATCCCGATGAAGGCTGCTGTGAGGGCCAGGGTGAAAGCAACCTTGATGTTCATGATAACCGCTCCTTCCCGGAAGGTTGCTTTCCGAAAGGAGCGGTTGGTGTTGCCGCCCTTCCTTTCTTCGGTAACCCCGCTGTCAGCCCGATTGCTGACCGGTGGCTTTGCGTCCCAGCCTCGCGACTGGTTTGCCTTTATCGGAAAGGAACCTTCAATACTAGATAAGAAATGCAACGAATGTGCCAGGAGGTCGCCAACACGGTCTGTGTGCAGTGCTGGAGATAACTCCACTAGTTTCAATAGATTACATCCCTATATGGCAGCGAGACCCCCTGGCGGAGGGGCCGCTCCAGCGTGAGAATCCACCCGTGGCATCCGTCACGTGAAAAAACCTGTCATGTCGGTGACACTAATTGTCCGCTTTACCTGTCTGGAAAGCGGCGTTCCAGTGAAGAGAGGTGTGTGTTGTGATGTCGTGGGACGAGTGCCGGTGTGCGAAAAGGCAAGTGCCGGACCAGTAGGGTCAGAGCATGAGTCGCCGGACGAGAAATGGCCGCGAAGGCTGTCATGTCGGCAGGTTACGGATGAGGTCGGTACGAACGAGGACGCAGGAACGGGGCGGACGACGGCGAGGGGACGAAGGAACTACATCGTGCGGTCTGTAAAACCTACCAGGGTATTTGACCGCTGAAAAAAGGAGCGCTGTGGAACGTTCGGAAGTTGATCCGGGCGGTAGAAGGCAGGCTTGCAGTGTCCACCAGGACCTTCATGGGCGCGCGCGCTGCTTTTTGTAATCGTATGTGGGATCGTAGTCGATCGTTCCGAACAGCGAGCCGATCTTGTCCTGCTCTAAGCGGTGGATGTAGTCGATCAGAGCCTGGGTGACCGCGGCTTTTTTTGTCCGGTGTTTGCCAAGCCTTACGGCCTGCGCGATCAGCGTGTCATCAATTTGAAGGTTGGTCGCCATGCGCATCACCTCCACACATATCCGTACACCTATGAATGTGTGATGTCAAGCCCTCTTCCCTGGGCCAGGATTCCGACGTGATGCTGAAGGGGTCCTCGATGTTAGTCAGGAAGATCAAGCGCTATCCGCAAGGCTTGATTGAGCGCGTTGACCTTCGGGGGAGGAAGCACGCCGATAAAGTTGGTTAGAGCTGACTTGGGCAGGCTGACTAACTCATCACAGTGAATACTGCTCTCATGTTTTAGCCCTTCCTCCGGACCGACCGGGACCTGCGTGGCCAGGGCATCATAGGCCGTGTAGATTGGCGCGCAGATTACGGTCGAAAAGCGTGAGCCGAGTAAGACCTGGCGGCTCACGACGACAAACACGCGAAACCTTTTGGGATCACGGGCGGACGGGTGCGCAACCCGATACAGGTCGCCGCGTTTCATAGCGGTACTTGGTACGCCAGGACGTCTGTAGCTTCTTGATTGAGGAAGTCAGCCCGGCGATCGATAATGTCAAGGTCGCGGGCATTTTGCTCATCTCGCGTCAATTGGCGGATGAACGTCCACACCGCCCCCTCAATGAAATCTGAGCGGTTCTTCTTGTGCTGTTTGGCGCGCTTATCAATCACCTTGAGGAGGTCTTCCGAAAGGGTGATAGATGTCTTAATTTTCATGCTACTAATGTAGTACCAATTCCGAGGCCATGTCAACCTCTTTTCGATGTTGTGCCTTACCCCGTAAACTGTGCAAATCAGAGTTATAACTTGCGTTTTACACACACGTGGCGCATTATCTTGCCATGATCACTCGAGACATCTCGGAAGAACTTATCCGATCTGCTGCGGAGTATCCTGTGGTGACCATCCTGGGTCCCCGCCAATCAGGCAAGACCACGCTGGCCCGGATGACGTTTCCGGACACACCGTACTGTTCCCTGGAAGACCCGGACGTCCGGATCGCCGCCGAGGCCGATCCACGAGGATTCCTCAGCCAGATGGAAGGCGGCGGTATCCTGGATGAGGTACAGCGTTTCCCGGCGCTGCTTTCCTATGTCCAGGGGATGGTCGATACGACCAACACACGCGGTCGGTTTATCCTGACCGGCAGTCATCAGCCGCAACTGCACGAGGCCATCAGCCAGTCGCTGGCGGGCCGAACCGCCATGCTGACTCTGTGGCCGTTCTCGTTGCACGAGCTGAGCCGTTACCGTTCCGCGCGGGACCCCTTCGGCCTGATCGTCCGCGGATGCTTTCCGCGACTTCACGAAGAAGGCCTCGAACCGCGTAGGTTCTTCAACAGCTACCTGCAGACCTACGTCGAGCGCGATGTGCGCGCGTTAATCCAATTGCGCGACCTGTCGCAGTTTCAGAGGTTCCTCACGTTATTGGCGGGCCGGGTGGGAGAGATCGTCAATCTCGTGTCGCTCTCCAACGATGTCGGTGTCTCGACTACGACCATCAGGAATTGGCTGTCCGTTCTGAAAGCGTCGTATGTCGTGTTCGAACTGCCACCGTTCTTCGAGAATATCCGAAAGCGTGTGATGAAATCCCCAAAAATATTTTTCACAGATGTGGGTCTCGCAGCCTTTCTACTGGGCATCCACACGGAACAACAGGCATCCCGCGATCCCTTGCGCGGACATCTGTATGAGAACCTTATCATTGCGGACATCGTAAAAGGCGCTCTCAATAAGGGGATCAGACCCGAGATCTATTTCTTCCGCGACTCCCACGGCAACGAGGTTGATTTACTCATCAGGGAAAAAGGCGTGATGACGCCGGTCGAGATCAAGTCCGCCGGGACGTTTTCCGCAGATTTTATCAAAGGGGTTGAGCGTTTTCGAGCGCTGGGAGCCACGCGCGTCTCCGCAGGCGCGGTCCTCTATAATGGCGAGCAGCAGTTTACCGTCCGAGGCGTCCGCGTTTTCAATCCGCTTCTCATTGACAATATCTGGGAGACCCTAACGTCGCCT
>PQAQ01000057.1 GCA_003105305.1 Candidatus Methylomirabilota bacterium | reverse complement strand
GTCTGCCGCTGCTCCTCCGGCATGGCGGTCCAGACAGTTGTGGGCAATATTGAGTGTCCCGCCGACGTACCATTCTGTCCACGGAATCCCCGGTCCGGTGTCCATCACCCTGGTATACGGCGTAAACCATTCGATGCCGAGGGCGCGCGGCAGCGCGTCCCAAAACCACTCGATGTCCGCGGTCGATCTCCGGATCAGTTCTTCATAGGAGGCGATGCCGTGCTCACGCATGAATCGGGTAATATTGGCCTGTGCAATGATCTGCCGATCCGGCCTCCAGGCAACCTCGGATGTGCGAGTCGTCATGGAATGCCTGTACCTGTGTACAATTTCGCCCAACCATCGCTCGCGCGCGCCGGCATACGTCACCTGCTGAGCGCCCGTGCGCCCCGGCGGACGTAATCGAACCCGGACGCAATCGTGACCGCCGCTGTGAGATAGATGAGTCCAGGCAGGAAGGACCCGATCCCGCTGGACAGACGCGCCAGCAGGGTGGTCAGCACGGTCGCAACCTGCAGGCCGGTAGTGAGCTTCCCCATCTTGGAGACAGAGACGGTGGTCTTCCCGGTGGCAACGTAGACCACCAGGAAACCGCCGATCAATATCACATCTCGACTCACAACGATGATAAACAGCCACTGGGGGATCTGATGCAGATAGACCAGTGTGACAAAGGTGGCGGAAAGTAACAGCTTATCGGCCAGGGGATCCAGGATAGTTCCCAGCTCTGTTCTCTGGGCCCTCGAACGGGCGATGAATCCGTCCAGGGCGTCGGTGACCCCTGCCAACAAAAAGATCGCCAGGCCAACCCTCCACCACTTATAGACCAGAAGAATCGAGATCACAGGGGTCATAAAGATTCTGAGGATCGTCAGGCTATTGGCAAGGTTCAACATCCGCAGGACTCCGGCCAGGAAAAAGGATGATCAGCCTTGGGCGTGAACGGCGGGACGGGGTGCCCGGTCGTCTGCTCTTATTTGCGCGGCTACGGAGATGAGCGACTCGCGCACGGCCCGCAGCAGCAGGTCGAAACCGTACCCCGTGACGGCAGACACCGCTACCCGCGGCACAGGCGTCTTGGCAACCGCAAACGACGTCGCCGTCCCGCCAGACAACAGGTCGACCTTATTAAACACCTCAATAATCGGCTTCGCCGAGAGACCGAGTTCACCCAAGATCGTATCGACCGCCTCTTTCTGCTCCATCACCTGTGGATGGCTCGCGTCGACGATGTGCAGCAAGAGGTCGGCGTCGTCCAACTCCTCAAGCGTCGCCTTGAACGCCGTCACCAACTGTTCAGGGAGGCGGCGGATAAACCCTACAGTATCGGAGAGCAGAAAGCCGAACCTGTCCGCCATAGTCACTTGACGCAAAATCGGATCAAGAGTCACAAAGAGGGCATCGTCGGTCTGCACGCCCGAGCGCGTAAGCGCATTAAAGAGCGTCGACTTACCGGCATTGGTGTAGCCGACCAGGGCCACGATCGGGATCGCGCGGCGTCTTCGAGGCTTCCTCAGGAGCGCCCGATGACGCCGGACCCTCGCCAGCTCCTCGCGGATCTTCGTCATGCGCCGCCGGATCGTCCGCCGATCCGTTTCCAGCTTGGTCTCGCCGGGGCCGCGTGTCCCGATGCCGCCGCCCAGACGCGAGAGCTCGACTCCGCTCCCCACCAGACGGGGCAGGTGATAGTCGAGCTGCGCGAGTTCCACCTGCAGCTTGCCTTCACGGCTCCTGGCCCGCTGGGCGAAGATATCAAGGATCAACAGGGGCCGATCAACCGTCTTCCATCCGGTCAGTTCCTCCAGATTTCGCTGCTGTGATCCGGACAGCTCCTCATCGATGACCAACAGATCGACCTTCCCGGCCCACTGCGCCCTGATCTCCTGCGCCTTTCCCTTCCCGATCAGATAACGCGGGTCCGGCGCGTCGCGCTCCTGCAGAATCGTTCCTGTAACCTCAGCCCCCGCCGATTCCGCGAGCCGAGCCAGTTCCTCCAGCGAGTCCTCGGCCTCCCAGCGCGAGCCGCGCTTGCAGTGGATCCCCACGAGTAGCGCCCGTTCCCGCGGCTTGCTAACCTGGATGCCCGCTGTCACTTCGTTCATTCCCGTTTCCAAGATCCTCCCGACAGGCGCGCACCCTCGCAAATTGCCGTTCGAGCCCTTCACCGTCCCCGGCGCTGATCATCGCCGCCAGATCGCTCAGCACACCCTGAAACCGCCCGATCATCTTCAAAATCGGCGCGCGGTTCGTGAGGCAGATATCGCGCCACATCACCGGATGACTCATGGCCACGCGACTGAAATCTCTTAAGCCGCCCCCGGCCAATGCCTGCAGGTTTTCGCCCCCCTCAAGATCGAGTATAGCGCCCATCAACGCATAGGCCACAATGTGCGGAAGATGACTGATCGCCGCAAAGATCTCATCATGGCACTCGGGACGCATTTGCAATACCTCAGCGCCGACTGCCCGCCACAAGCCGCGTACCCGTGCCGTCGCCCGGACGTCGGTATGATGAGTCGGGGTAAGGATGCACTTGGCTCCCGAAAACAGATCGGCGGATGCCGCACGCGGTCCGGAGGTCTCGCGGCCGGCGATCGGATGGCCGGGAACCCCGTTGCCGGACGGCAGCAACCGCTCCATCGCCGCTGCCACGACGCCCTTCACGCTCCCGACATCCGTCACGACTGCGCCAGGCGCCAGATGCGGGACGATCTGCTCCAACAGCGGGATCATGGAGCCTACCGGTACGGCCAGAAGGACCATGTCGGCCCCTTCGATCGCGGCGGCAGTATCCGCAAAAGCCAGATCGACCACGCCCAGCTCGACGGCATGCGCGCGATGGTCGGGTACGATATCGGCCCCCCGGATCTCTGTGGTCAGACCGCGAGCGCGACAGGCCAGCCCGACACTCGAACCGATCAGACCCAGGCCGACAATGGCGAGTCGCTCAACGGGCGGATGAGACAGCGAGCTCTCTGCCTCGATCGGCTCCGACCTCGACCCGGCGGTCACAACGACCTCCCCACGGCCTGAGCCACCCTCTTGAGTTCATGCATCAAGGTCTCGAATGTGCCGGGCAGCAGTGCTTGCGGACCATCGGACAGGGCCTCCTCAGGATGCGGATGAATCTCGACCATAATGCCGTCGGCGCCGGCTGCCACCGCAGCCAGGGCCATCGGCGACACGAGATGCCACTTGCCGGTCCCATGACTCGGATCGACGACCACCGGCAGGTGTGACAGCCGTTTGATCAGAGGGACCGCCGAGAGATCGAGCGTGTTGCGGGTGGCATCCTCAAAAGTCCTAATTCCACGCTCGCACAGGATGACGTCATAATTTCCTTCCGATAGAATGTACTCCGCAGCGAGCAACAGCTCCTTCACGGTACTGCTGGACCCGCGCTTCAAGAGCACCGGCTTCCGACGCGATCCGACCTCGGTCAGCAGCTTGAAGTTCTGCATATTCCTCGCGCCGATCTGGATGAGGTCGGCATATCGATAGACGGCATCGGCATCACGGCTGTCCATCAGCTCGGTTGCAATCGGTAGTCCTGTAGCCTGCTTCGCCTCAGCCAGATAGGCCAGTCCCTCCTCACCCAGCCCTTGAAAGGTGTACGGGGATGTTCGCGGCTTGTATGCGCCGCCCCGAAGGATGCGCCCGCCGCCGGACTTGACATACTGCGCAATCTGCAGGAGACCTTCCCGACTCTCAACCGCGCAGGGACCGGCCATCACCACCACCTGCCGGCCGCCCACCAGCACTCCATCTACATTGACGATCGAGCCGTCCGGCTTGAATTCGCGGCTGGCCAGTTTATAGGGCTTCAGGATCGGCAGGACCTGTTCCACAAAGGGGAACGCCTCTAATGGTCCCTCCTGCAGGACCCGCTCATCGCCGATCGCGCCGATGATGATTCGTTCGGTCCCTTTCGAGATGTGGGCGGCCAGCCCAAAGTTTTCGATCTTCTTGACGACCAACGCAATCTCGGCCTCGGTCGCCCCAGGTTTCAAAATAATGATCATTCGTTAAACAGTCCTCCCAACGGCGTCATTGCGAGGGAGTACAGCGACCGAAGCAATCTGTTCGTTCTGGGTTCCAGATCCAGAAAAACGGTGAGATTGCCGCGCACCCTTTGGGTGCTCGCAATGACGAACAATGATTATACGTGCGACAGCTAAGCACTTGGTTTCTCGAGCACGGCTTTGAGCGCCTCGATGAACCGTTCGTTTTCCGGGGGTGTCCCGATGGTGACACGGATGTGGTTCTTCAGTGTGGCGCCTCCCAGCGGACGCACGATAACGCCCTCGCGGAGCAGCGCATCCGCTACGGCTCGCCCTTCCTGCTTCAGATCGACCAATAGAAAATTGGCTACCGATGGTGGACAGTCCAACCCCAGACGATGCAACTGCTCTAGCAGATAGGCCTTACCCCGCTCATTGGTTGCTCGGCTGTCGGCCAGATGGGCCTTGTCATCGAGCGCGGCCAGTGCGGCGCACTGCGCCAGGGCATTCACGTTAAACGGCGCGCGAACCCGATCGAGAAGTTCCACCATCGACGGCGGCGCCATCCCGTATCCGACCCGAAGCCCCGCCAGGCCGTAAATCTTGGAAAAGGTCCGCAGGACAATGACCGGTCGACCTTGCCGGACAAATCCCAGGGAATCCGGCACCATCTCCGGCGGGCTATACTCGATGTATGCCTCATCGATGACGACAATCACATCCTCCGGCAAGGCGTGCATGAATGCACTCAGCTCTGCGGGCCTTACCGCCGTCCCGGTCGGATTGTTCGGATTGCCGATGAAAACGATCTTGGTTTTCGGGGTGACCGCCTTTGCCATCGCCTCCAGGTCATGAGTCCACGCGTCCAGTGGAACACGAACGGTCACACATCCCTGTAGATGGGCCAGCATCCCGTAGATGACGAAGGCCGGTTCGGCGATCACCACTTCGTCCCCAGGCAAGAGGAAGCAGCGAGCTGCCAGTTCAAGGAGTTCGTTACACCCGTTCCCCAGAATCAGATGACCCGGCGTCAGATCGAGCCGCTTGGCCAATGCCTGCTTCAGGTAATAGCCGCCGCCATCTGGATACCGGTGGCTTTCCGACAACATACCGCGTAACGCGCGGAGCGCGAGCGGCGACGGGCCCAGCGGATTCTCGTTGGACGCCAGCTTGATGGCCCCGGCAATCCCCAGTTCGCGCTCCACCTCCCCAATGGGCTTCCCCGGGATATAGGGCGTGAGCCCCTGAAGATACGGAGAGGCGAGATCTGCCAACAACCTGGTCATAACTCCGGCCGCCCTCCTAGCTCTCGATCGAGCTTTCTCTGGGATACGAACCCAGAACCTTGAGAAAGAGGCACTCCTCCTGCAGAAGCGCGAGCGCCGCCTTTACAGGTTCGTCGGCGATGTGTCCCTCGATATCCAGGTAGAAGATGTATTCCCAGGCTTTCGTTTTCGATGGGCGCGACTCGACCTTGGTCAGGTTGATCTGATGCTTGGCGAACGGCTCGAGGATACGATACAAGGCCCCCACTCGGTCTTTAATCGAAAACATTAAGGAGGTTTTGTCGTGATCAGTGGGTGCCGGTACACTCTGACCTATTATCAGAAATCTTGTGACATTACACGGTGTATCCTCGATCTTTCTAGAAATAACCTGAAGATTGTACAGGCCGGCTGCGAGTTCGCTGGCAATGGCTGCCGCTGTTCCATCCTTAGTCACCAGATTCGCCGCAGCAGCCGTGCTGGACGCCTCAAAGAGCGGCACCCGCGGCAGATTCGCCTCCAGCCACTTCCGCGACTGAGCGAAGGCGTGCGGGTGCGAGTAGACTTTTTTAACCTTCCTCAAATCGCCGGATTTCGACATCAGGCTGTGAGATACGCCCAGGAGAATCTCCCCGCAGATCTTCAGGTCCGAGTCCACAAACATATCCAATGTGTGACTGACAACGCCTTCGCTGGAGTTCTCGATCGGCACGATCCCATACTCAACATTCCCCTTTTCGACCTCGGCAAACACGCCACTGATGGTATGAACGGGTATGAAGTGCGCCGACCCACCGAACCGTCGAGTACAGGCCAGGTGGGTAAATGTCCCTTCCGGACCGAGATACGCCAGCCTCAACGGAGCCTGTACTGCTCGACACGCAGAGATAATCTCTCGAAAGACCGGTCGGATGGAATGGGCGGGAAAACGCCCCTTGTTTTGTCGCATCAAACGAGTGACGATCTCCTCTTCGCGCTGCGGAACATGGACGCTCAGATTGGCCTTGGCCTTTTCCTGACCGATCTTGACCACCAACTCCGCTCGCTCGCCCAGCAGCGATACGATCTTCGAATCGATCTGGTCGATCTTGCGCCGTAATGTCGTGATCTTCATCCAACTCTCCGATGTGCTTGAGTCCGCGTACTACCCTTGGCGCGAGGCTTACTATCCGTCTGGCTGTGGGACCCCCGCTTCAGCCGCGCATGATCGTCGCTCCTCAGAGGGCGTCGAGCTCCCCTGACCGCCTCCCCTCCACGCTTGGAAGGCGCTCGCGAGGATGAGAGGGCGCTGTTTCCCCTCACCGCGCGGCGAATGCCGGCCAGCTCGACTGCGGTGAGGCGACGCCAGCTTCCTTTCGGTAACCTTCCCAACACGAGCGGACCGAGGCGCACCCGCTGAAGTCGCAGCACCGGATGTCCGATCGCGTCACACAGCCGCCTGATCTCATGATACCGTCCCTGATGGACGACAAGCTTCAGCCACGCGGAACCGAGCCCACCTCGCACCATCTCGGCCTGGGTCGCCCGCAGTCGCTCACCATCCGACACGACTCCAGACTTCAACCTGAGCAGATCGTCAGGCGTGGGGCAGCCGCGGACTTTAGCAAGATATTCCTTCTCAACCTCAAAACTCGGGTGCATGAGCCCGTGGGCCAGCGTCCCATCGTTGGTCAGCAGAACCAACCCCTCGGTCTGATAGTCCAGGCGCCCGACCGGAAAAAGTCTGGGCAGGCCCTGTGCCGGCAACAGATCGCGGATCACGGGGCGCTCGCGTGGATCAGACAACGACGTCAGCACACCCGCCGGCTTATGCAACATCAGATAGACAAGAGTCTGCGTTGGCGTCACGAGCTTGCCGTCGCACGTCACCTTGTCGAGACCAGATGCGACCTTTGTCCCGAGTTCAGTGACGACCCGGCCATTCACGCGGACTCGCCCTTCCAAGATCAACGTCTCACAGCTCCTGCGCGACCCCAACCCCGATCGAGCCAGATAGCGCTGCAGTCGCTCCTCGCCGCCACCGGGCCGCCGTCCTGCCGGAGCCGGATCGGCCGACCTATTCGGCCTTCTCTGTTTGACCACCTGGTTCGTTGGGCACCTCCTTCCCAGCCGGATTTGGAGCCAACGCCTCGATCTCTTTCAAGGTCGGTAACTCGGAGAGGTCCTTGAATCCAAAATACTCCAGAAAAGAACGGCTCGTTCCATACAGGATTGGCCTGCCGACTTCCGGTTTGCGTCCAAGAATGCGAACGAGGTCGCGCTCGACCAGCGTCTTCAAGACCCCGTCCACCATGACCCCGCGGATCGTCTCTATCTCCGACTTGGTGATCGGCTGCTTATAGGCAATAAGCGCCAGCGTCTCGAGCGCGGGCCTGGACAGCCTCGTCGGTTTCGACCCTCGACATCGCTGGATCCACGGGGCCGCCTCGGGTTTGCTGGTCAGGCGATATCCTCCGGCTACCTCGCTGATCATCACTCCACGATCTGACTGCCGGTATGTCTCCTGCAACTCAGCGAGTAAGGCGCCGACCTCCGCCATGGAACAGCCATCAAGCAACTCCGTTATGCGTGCCAGCGAGAGCGGCGCCTCAGAGGCAAACAGGAGCGCCTCAAGAATCCCGAGCTGACCGAGGTTAACTGTCGTGTCCATTCTGGTGAGTATCCGCCGCCGTTTCTACCGTTCGATAGATGGTAATCTCGCTCCCGGGCTCCGTCTGTCTGGCTCTGACCAGACCACGGCGCAATAACTCGAGCAGGCCGAGGAAGGTAGCGATTAATTGGATGCGCGTCGCCATCCCCTCAAAGAGCGCCATAAACGACACTGGGCTTTGCAGCGACAGTCGATCCAACAGCGCCACCATACGCTCTCCCACGTTAATCGTCTCGGGAGTGATTTCGACCGTTTTCGCTTCCGGCGCTCGCTGCATCACCGCCATAAAGGCGCGCAGTAGCGCGGAAAGGCTGATCTCCAGAGGGCCGTCAGCAATCGCAACAGTGGGATCGTCCGGTCTTGCATACAACAGCGACTGCCCCGCTTCCAGCTCCTCAAATCTCGTCGCCGCTTCCTTGAAGCGCTTATATTCCAGGAGACGCTCCACCAACTCCAGCCGCGGGTCCTCTGCCGGCGGTCCCTCTGACGCCGTGTCTTCCACCGGGATAAGCATTTTCGACTTTATGTGGATCAGTGTCGCCGCCAGCACCAGAAATTCACCGGCGACCTCCAGATCCAGCTTTTTCATCCCGGCCAGGACTTCCAGATATTCCTGGGTGATTTTTGCAATGGGGATATCCCAGATATCGATCTCGTTCACCTGAATCAGATATAGCAAGAGATCCAGTGGGCCCTCAAACATCTCCAGACGAACGCGATAGCTCATCGGTCAGCGGACCTCGATCCAGGGCTCAACTTTATCGAACCGCTTCGGACCGATCCCGCTCACATCCAGAAGTCCGCGGGTGTCGGCGAACGGACCGTGATCCTTCCTGAAAGCAATAATCCGCTGAGCCAGCGTCGGGCCAATTCCAGGCAACGACTGAAACGCCTCCGCATCCGCGCGGTTGATGTCTATACGGCCGCCCGGGGTCGCCTTTGCGATCTTGACCCGCCGTACCAATGGATGAGATTGCGAGTCGCCACGGCCTTCAGTGGAACGGAGTGTCCCGAGATCAACGGTATGGGAAGAGTCGAACGATCGGAGGACAACGGGTCCCCAGGTAAGAGCGGCAACAGCCACGCCAAGGAGAGCGGCGGCAAGCGTCTCGCGCCTGGTGTACGCCTCCCTCACGCGCACTCCTCAACCACCCCGCGCTCCGCCAGACCAAAGGTCTCGTGGAGAATCCGGACAGCCAGTTCTCCATATTTTGCATCGATCACACACGAGACCTTGATTTCGGAGGTGCTGATCATCATGATGTTGATATTCTCACGCGACAGCACCTCAAACATTTGCGCGGCCACCCCTGAGTGGGTCCGCATCCCCACCCCTACCACCGAAACCTTCACAATCCGATCGTCGCCGACAACCTGCTGAGCGCCGATCTCCGTGGCGACCCCGTTCACCAACGCCATGGCCCTTGCAAAGTCCGATTTCGGAACCGTAAACGAGATATCGGTCGTCCCGTCCTGGCTGATATTCTGGACGATCATATCGACCACTATGTTGGCCTCTGCAACCCGGCCGAACAATTTCGCTGCGATCCCCGGCCGATCCGCCACGCGCAGCACGGTAATCTTTGCTTCGTTCCTGTCGCAGGCGACCCCCGAGACCACCACCCTCTCCATCTCCGCATCCTCCTGGACCACAAGTGTCCCCTGAG
>PQAQ01000056.1 GCA_003105305.1 Candidatus Methylomirabilota bacterium | reverse complement strand
CCCGCAGCCCCTGAACCAGCGCCTGTCGCATGGAGTCCTCATCGAGGTAGAGGCGAATCGTCATGAAGTCTTGCGGGAGAGGAAGTGCTCCCGTTCAAGTCGCTCAGCCTCTACTTCTTCTGCGGCGATGTCGGCTTCAACCTCTTCCCTACTACTACTACAGGGTCAGGTCGTTACAGTCGCATGACAGGAGGGTAGGGTGGGGCCCGATGGCCAGACCGTTACGAGGACAGTGTCCGCATGCCGTCGATCACGTGACCGCGCGAGGCCATGAACGCAAAGGGCGCTATGCGTGATGATGCCGAGCGGAGCCAGTTCGACAGATAGCGATGTCTGTAGCTCGGAGGGTGGCTGGGGACCACTGAACGCCGTTGCAGACACGTTACCCCATACTGCCGTGATAGGGAGTGTTACGCCCTGGAGGCGAGTCACGCAGCCTTATCGCTCTTGCACATAACTCGCCAAGTCCCGGTAGAAGTTCTCGTGAGGACCGACATCGAGCAATTCAATGACGTTCCTCCGCTCATTGAACATGTAGGCCATTAGGAGCTGGAGAGAACCGAGTTTGAATTTCAGAACCCTGACCCCCTTCAGCGCGCCCACCTTCATCTCTCCAATGAGGGGATTCTCGATGAGTCGCTTGATCTCCTTGTCGAGGGTCAACTGGCCCCTCGACGGGAGTCGGCGCTTCGCCTTGGCGAAGCGCGTGGACTGCTCCACCGACCGCGTCGGCGTCCCCAATGTTTTTGCGCCAGACTCGGCCACGGATCAGCGGGTCACGCCCCACTCGTAGGGCTTGCCAAGACCGGCCCTGAACTCCTCACGGGCCTCCAGAATCCCTTCGATCATCGAGAGAGGAAGGTCTGGGTTGTCAGCCGCCACCATACCCAGAAAGGTATAGTATTTCAACTGCTCGGCAAGGGTCCGATGGCTTGCTTTCGCGCGGGCCTGCAACAGTTGGAGCATCGACCGCTCTTCCTTCCCGAACCGCACCGAGATCGGCGCAGGGGCGGTCGTCGCTTTTGCCATATCGCTTATCCTTTCTGCATATTCTGCATGCGTGAGGCGTGGTCGACTATATGTCCACACTATTGTAGTCGGCCGACTGTCCCTGTCAATGCCTATTCTACTACTACAGGGTCAGGTCGTTACAGTCGCATGACAGGAGGGTAGGGTGGGGCCCGATGGCCAGACCGTTACGAGGACAGTGTCCGCATGCCGTCGATCACGTGACCGCGCGAGGCCATGAACGCAAAGGGCGCTATGCGTGATGATGCCGAGCGGAGCCAGTTCGACAGATAGCGATGTCTGTAGCTCGGAGGGTGGCTGGGGACCACTGAACGCCGTTGCAGACACGTGTGGCATGGGGTTATACGGGAGTCAGTCGCCGGATCAGCGAGATCGCCGCCGGACGGCGTGAGACGGATACGCCGCTGAGCAAGCGGATCAGAGACATCGTAGAGAGCAGTGTAAAGACCTGACCCCATAGTAGGGATGGAGGTGCGGTATGACACAAGCTCTTGAAGCCAAAGTCACCAAGAAGACAAAAAAAGCGTCCAGATCGAGATTTCCCGAGCGAACTTTGAAGCGTTTTGCGATGCCATCGGTTTCTATCGCAAGGAGTTCCTGGAGGCCTTGGACGCTTCCGAGCGGGACTATCGTGCGGGACGAGTGACGCACAGGCGGTCGTTGCGCGAGTTGATGAAGTAGCGGGTACCGATGATTGAAATCTCGACCACCGCGACATTCGATCGGCTCTTCGGGAAGTTGTCGCTCATTATCCAGCGGAAGGCTGCTACAAAAACAGATCTGTTCCAATCCCGAGACCCGGCTCATCCTGCACCACGGCGATCTGTCGATTCCAGCGACCTCAGTGGCGGCCGGCCGGCGTAGCATCAGCGGCCGTAGCGGGTATGACGTACTGCGTGTGTCTTAGTCGGCTCATTATCGTCTCACACTTGACATGATCATATTCATGACTTAGTATGTAACCATGATAAAGGTTAATATTCATGAGGCTAAGGCCCATCTGTCGGAGTATCTCGCCAAGCTGAAAGAGGGCGAGGTGATCATCCTGTGTAAGCGGAATACGCCGATTGCCGAGATCCGCTTGCTGCCGGGACCTGCAAGCGCGCCACGTCCGATCGGCCTTGCGAAAGGGGTCTTCCGGGTGCCTGCGAGCTTCTTCGAACCGTTGCCGGAGGACGTGCTATCTGAATTTCTGGACCCTCGCGCATGAGGCTGCTGCTCGACACCTGTACGTTCCTCTGGGTGATCGCCGGAAGTACCGAGCTGTCGGCTCGCAGTCGTGAGCTGGTGTCTGATCCCGGCAACGACGTCTACCTCAGCGTGGTGTCGGCGTGGGAGATCTCGGTGAAACACGCGCTGGGCCGGCTGCCTTTGCCGGAACCTCTGAGGCGCTTCCTTCCGCACCAACGCACCCGGCACGGCATCCAATCGTTGCCGCTGGAAGAAGAGGCGGTGCTCCACCTGTTGCGGCTGCCGGAATACCATAAGGATCCGTTTGACCGAATGTTGGTGTGCCAGGCGATCGCCCATGGTCTTGCCGTACTCACGCCCGACCCTGCAATCGCCCAATATCCCGTACGCACGGTGTGGTGAAGTCGACGCCGCTGCGTGACCATGTCGATCACGGCCCGCACGATCCTCGGATTCGCCTCGTCCTGTGCGTCTCGGTCGACTCATCGTTGCCCACAGAACATCTGGGCGATCGTTCGGAGTGGTGGTCCCCGTTTCCGGCAAGCCGTTCATCTGCTTTGCCGTTGACGCGTATTCGCCATATCGTATAGTGTGGAACAGTAATTCTGAAGATTCATCGAATTCCGACTTCGCTGCCGGCGTAATCTCGCAGAAGTACGAAAGCAAAAGAGCGAACTTATCAGGAGGAGACCTTACATGCTGACCGCCCTCATCACCGGAATCACCGGGCAAGACGGTTCGTACCTGACCGAGCTGTTGCTCGCCAAGGGCTACACGGTCCACGGCCTGATCCGACGGGCCAGCACGTTCCATACGCAGCGACTCGACCATCTGTATCAGGATCCGCACGACCCGGACACTCGCCTCATCCTGCACCATGGTGATCTGTCGGATTCCAGTCAGCTCACGAACCTCTTCTATGAAGTCCAGCCACAGGAGGTCTATCACCTCGGGGCACAGAGCCATGTGCGGGTGAGCTTCGACATGCCGGACTATACCGGCGACATCACGGGACTCGGGACCGTCCGGCTGCTGGAGGCGATCCGCAAGAGCGGGGTCGGGTGCCGGCTCTACCAGGCCTCGAGCAGCGAAATGTTCGGGGATGCCCCGGCGCCCCAGAGCGAGCAGAGTCCGTTTCAGCCGCGCAGCCCCTATGCGATTGCGAAACTGTACGCCTACTGGATGGTGCGCAA
>PQAQ01000055.1 GCA_003105305.1 Candidatus Methylomirabilota bacterium | reverse complement strand
ACCAGATCGACCGCCTGCCGGTACAGTTCGTCCTCTTCGTTTCCTGACGACTCCTGCTCCTCCTCGGCGGGCAGCAGCGACCATGGAAACTCTTCGGCCTTCCCCTGCGCCTTCAGAAAATCGACCACGCGCTTGATCTCGATATCGGATACAAACGATCCATGAATCCGATGCGGCTTTGAGCTTGCAGGCGGGATAAACAACATATCGCCGTCGCCCAACAGTTGCTCGGCGCCGTTCATGTCGAGGATCGTCCGGGAATCGACCTTCGAGGCGACCTGGAATGCGAGCCTGGCCGGGAAATTGGCCTTGATGATCCCGGTAATGACATCGACCGATGGGCGTTGCGTCGCCACGATCAGATGGATGCCCACCGCCCTGGCCATCTGGGCCAGCCTGGCAATGGCCCGTTCCACGTCGGCGGCGGCGGTCAGCATCAGGTCGGCCAGTTCGTCGATCACCACCACCAAGTAGGGGAGCGGCTGGAAGACCTCGCCGCCGCCTTCCCGCCTGGCGATTCGAACCAGCCGGTTATAACTGACGATATTTCTGGCCCCCAACCTGGCAAACAGCTTGTATCGCCCCTCCATGTGGATCACCAGGCGCTGAAGCCGCTTCGCCGCCTCCTTCGGATCGCAGACGACCCGTTCAGCCAGATGCGGTATTCCGTCGTAGACCGAGAGCTCCACCCGCTTCGGATCGATCAGCAGCAAACGTATGTTTTCGGCGGTCGCCTTGTACAACAGGCTGACAATCAGCGCATTGAGGCAGACACTTTTGCCGGAACCGGTCGCCCCGGCGATGAGCAGATGCGGCATCTGCCCGAGGTCGACCACATACGGCTCGCCGGCGATATCCTTCCCGAGGGCGAGGGGCAGGTGCGCCGCAGAGCCCTCAAATGCCCGGGACGTCAACAACTCGCGCAGGTGCACGACCGCGCGCCGGCGGTTCGGGATCTCTACGCCCACCACCGCCTTTCCTGGAATCGGCGCCACCACGCGCACACTCAGCGCCCGCAGCGCCAACGCCAGATCGTCGGCTAACGCGACGATCCGGTTGATCTTGATCCCCGGTCCGGGTTCGATCTCATATCGGGTGATGACGGGTCCCGGTTGAGCCTGCGTGACCCTTCCCTCGACCCCGAAATCCAGCAGCTTGCGCTCGAGGATCGCGGCGTTCGCCTCCCGCTCCTCATCGGAGAGCCCGCTTTCGGCCGCCGTCGGCAGATCGAGCAACGCGAGCGGCGGATTCTGAAAGCCCCCTTCCGGCGCCGCAAAGGGAAAGGATTCCTGATGAGGAAGATCATCGGCTGTCGTGACTGCCGGTAGCGGTCGGGGCGATTCATGAATCGCCCCGACGTCGACAGGCTCGACCGTTACGACAGGAGCCGATCGGCGCTCGATCCTGGGCTCTTCCTCGGCGGCAGGAGTATAGGGCGGCCGGATTCGACGGGGCAGTTGCGCCTTGGCCGCTTGCCGTTCCTTTATGCGAGTCAGCACCCGATCCATGACATGCCGGTACCCAACGGCGATACCAGAAAGCGGCCGACCGCCCAGACACACCACACCGATGAGGAGGCTCGTCAGCCCCAGCAGCGGCAGACCGACCCGGCCCGCCAGAGGGCTGAAGAACCGATGGAATTCCTCGCCGACAAAACCGCCTGGACGTTCCCAGCTTCGTCCGTCGAGCAGGCCCGTTTCGACACACAGTTGAGCCAGCAATCCCACACTCACCAGCAGCAGTCCGCACCCGACCAGCTCCCAGACCACACCCGGTGCGGTCTTTGCGCTGAGATATCGCCAACTGAACAGCATGAGAAAAAGGGGCAAGGCCAGCGCGCCGACCCCGAATATCTCCAGAAGATCGCCGGACAGCTCTGCCCCCCATCGCCCCCCATAATTGTGCACCTGGCGCCCGGAACCGTCCCCGGAACTGAAGAATGAGGGATCGAGGGAATTGTGGGACAGCAGACTCGCCAGCAGGAAGAGGGCAACTGCAATTCCGAGGATGCCCAATGCCTCATGTGTTTTGGGATGCGAGACAATCTGGGTCTCCGCCGATCGACTCCCTCCACGCGGGGTCCCTTGGGTCGACATCGACCCCGGCATACTTTCAGTCGCCATCACCGGCCTCCTTCCTCATACCTCTACGATAACCGACAGGATCATCGGTCGCCGCTCGATCTCCTTTTGCAACTGCTTTTTGACCGCCGTCTTGATCCGTTGCTCCATGAGGCGCAGGTCGGTTCGGTCGTCTTCGGACGCGCTTTCCAGCACGGAGGAGACCAGCGCTTTGATGCCGTCGGTCAGGGCGTTTGAGCCCTGGGCATGGACGAACCCGCTGCAGACCACCTGGGGTCCCGTCACCAGCTTGTGACAGTATTGATCGACGGCAAGCGCCACAACCACGACCCCCTCCTCCGCCAACCGCTGCCGATCGCGAATGACGGCGTCGCTGACATCTCCGATCCCCTTTCCGTCAACGAAGATCCGACCGACAGACGCCTTGCCGACGACCCGAGCGCCGGCGCTATCGAACTCCAGGATATCGCCGTCCTCGATCACAAGAGTTCGGGCTTCCGATACCCCGACCTCCTGCGCGATCTGGGCGTGCAGGCGCAAGTGGCGATACTCGCCATGAATCGGCACGAAGAAGGTCGGACGGGTCAGATTCAGCATCAGCTTCAGTTCTTCCCGACTCGCGTGTCCCGAGACGTGGACCTGCGCCGTGTCCTCGGTGGTGACACGGGCGCCCTGTCGGTACAGGCCGTTAATCGTTCGCGCGATCGATTTTTCGTTGCCCGGAATGACGCGCGCCGAAAAGACCACGGTATCGCCGGGTGACACCTGGACCTGTTTGTGCTCCGCGACGGCCATTCTGGCGATAGCGGACAGCGGCTCGCCCTGGCTCCCGGTGGTGACAATCACCCGCCGGCCGACCGGCAGCCGTTCCAGCTCGTCCAGACTCACAAGCAGGTCGTCGGGTATCCGAAGCCGTCCCAACTCTGCGGCGATCCGCGTATTGGCCACCATACTCTTTCCGCACACTGCCACCCGCTTTCCCAACGCGGCTGCCGCATCGAAGATCTGTTGGATGCGATGGATGTTGGAGGCAAAACAGGCTACGATTATCCGTCCCTGCGCCTCTCGAAAGATCGCGTCGAATGCCCGCCCTACTACCTGCTCCGACGGCGTGAAACCGTCCCGGCCCGCATTCGTGCTGTCGGATAGCAGGGCCAGCACACCGGCATCCCCGAGCTCGGCCAGCCGCCGGTAATCGGTAAGCTGGACGTCGACCGGGCTCTGGTCGAATTTGAAATCGCCGGTGTGTACGATCAAGCCGGCGGGGGTCCCGATCGCCAGCGCTACACCGTCGGGAATACTATGGCAGACCTGAAGGAACTCCACGTCAAAAAGGCCGAACTGCAGGCGATCGCGGGGCCGAACGGCCTTGAGGTCGACGTCGGCCAGGAGATCCGCCTCCTTCAGTTTCTCCGCCGCGAGCCCCAGCGAGAGGCGGGTGCCATAGACCGGAACCTTGATTTCGCGCAGCAGATACGGGAGCGCGCCGGTGTGATCCTCGTGGCCATGCGTCAGCAGCACCGCCCGAATCTTGTCTCGATGCGCAAACAGGTAGCTCATATCCGGGATCACATGGTCGATTCCGAACATCTCCTCGTCCGGAAACATCAACCCGGCATCGATCACCATCAGGTCGGTCGCGGTCTCGACGACCGTCATATTCAAACCGATCTCCCCCAGACCTCCCAGGGGGACGATACGGACCGCTTGAGTATCAGACACCGGTCTGCGTCTCCCGTCCGGACGTCCCGGGATTCAGGCGCCTGGGCGAGTGCGCCCTGAGCCCCGGCGCGGAGACCGCTCCACGCTTGGCGCTGAGGGCCACATCAGGACGCCGCTTGGCCCGTGTCCGCTTGGCCAGGGCGATCTCGAGCACCTGGTCCATGTGGTCGACAAACACGAACTCCATGCCCCGCTTGACGTTGGCAGGGAGTTCCTTCACATCCTTGTCGTTTCTCGCCGGGACCACGACCGTGTGGATGCCCATTCGTCGCGCCGCCAGCGCCTTTTCCTTGATCCCGCCGATCGGCAGGACCTTGCCGCGCAGGGTCACCTCGCCGGTCATCGCCACGTCCCGCCTCACGGGGACCTTGGTCAGGGCCGACAGCAGCGCAACGGCCATCGTGATGCCGGCCGACGGGCCGTCCTTGGGGATCGCGCCGGCCGGTACATGGATATGGATATCGTATTTGGCGAAGACGTCATCCTTGATTCCCAGATTAGCGGACCGCGACCGCGCATAGCTCAGCGCCGCCTGCGCCGATTCCTTCATCACCTCGCCCAGGTGACCCGTCAGCGCGAGGTTGCCCTTCCCGCGCAGGATGCTGCACTCGATGTAGATGATGTCGCCGCCCGTCTGCGTCCACGCGAGACCCGTCGCGACGCCGACCTCGTCGGCCTCCTGTTCCGGATCGGCCAGAAACTTCGGCGCGCCCAAGAACCGTTGCAGTGCCGCCGCCGTCACCTTGGTCTGCCCCTTCTGTCCTTCCGCCACAAGGCGGGCGACTTTCCGGCAGATGGTGGCGACCTCCCGCTCCAGGTTCCGGAGCCCCGCCTCCCGCGTGTATTCGTTGATCATCTTCAGGATCGCCTCGTCGGCGATCAATAGGCGCTTCTCGTCGATTCCGTGTTCCAGATACTGTCTCGGAATCAGATAGCGCTTGGTGATATGCAGCTTCTCCTCCTCGGTATATCCGGAGATATCGATAATCTCAAGCCGATCGCGTAAGGCCGAGATGATCGGGTCGGCCAGATTGGCCGTGCAGATGAACATCACGTTCGAGAGATCAAAGGGAACGCCGAGGTAGTGATCGCTGAAGCTGTAGTTCTGCTCTGGGTCCAGCACCTCCAGCAGGGCCGACGAGGGATCGCCTCGAAAATCGGCCCCGACCTTATCAACCTCGTCGATCATAAAGACAGGATTATTCGACCCGGCCTGCTTGATTCCCTGAATCACACGACCGGGCAGCGCCCCGATGTACGTCCGCCGGTGGCCGCGGATCTCCGCCTCGTCGCGGACCCCACCCAATGAGATTCGGATAAACTTGCGTCCCAGGGCGCGGGCGATGGACCGGCCAAGCGAGGTTTTTCCCACCCCTGGCGGGCCGACAAAGCACAGGATCGGTCCCTTCATCTTCTTTTTTAACTTGCGAACGGCCAGGTATTCGAGGATTCGCTCCTTGACCTTTTCGAGGTCGTAGTGGTCCTCGTTGAGGATTTTGGATGCCTGCTTGATCGACAGTTTGTCCTTGGTTGGTCGATTCCACGGCAGTTCGATCAACCAGTCCAGATAGGTCCGGATGACAGAGGCCTCCGCCGCGTCTGGGTGCATCCGGCTGAGCCGGCCGAGCTGCGCCTTCGCCTCGGACTCGACCGCTTCAGGCATCTTGGCCTTCCGGATCCTCTGCTCCAACTCCTTCAGTTCCTGGCTTCGGTCGTCCGTCTCACCCAGCTCTTTCTGGATTGCCTTCAACTGCTCGCGGAGGTAGTACTCCCGATGCGTTTTATCCATCTCTTCGCGAGCCTGACTCTGGATGCGATGTTGTACCTCGAGTACCTCCAGTTCCTTGCTCAGCAACTCACTCACCCGCCTCAGACGCGGGATCGGATCGAACAGCTCCAGCACCTCCTGGGCCTGTTCCATTTTCAGATCCAGGTGACTGGCCACGAGGTCGGCCAGACGTCCCGGATGGTCAAGGTTATTGATGATCGTCACCACATCCGACGAGATCTGCTTTCCGAGGGCGACGCCCTTACCCACCAACTCTTTGACCGAACGGATCATGGCCTCGACCTCAACCGCCGATGCGACCAGATCCGATTCGGGGACCTCGGAGATCCTCGCCTCAAAGTAGGGCTCCCGCCGCTCAATCCCGATGACCTTTGCGCGAGACAGGCCCTGAACCAGGACCTTCACCCGCCCGTCCGGCATCTTGAGCATCCGCATGATCAT
>PQAQ01000054.1 GCA_003105305.1 Candidatus Methylomirabilota bacterium | reverse complement strand
CAACGGCAACCGCGTCGCGGGCGGCGGTGACATCGTCTTCGAACTCTATCCCTTCATCCTCAAGGGTGAGTACCTTTACGCCTCCCAGGAACGTGACGCCCTTGGCGCCGGCGGCTCCAACCTGGATAACCTGATCATGCAGGGCGGGTACGGATCGATCGGCTACTGGCTCTTCGGCAACAAGCGCAGCGGCCTGCTGGCCATCGGCCGTTATGAGCATCTGCGCGTCGATGACAACAAGGGCCCATTTAACGCGCCCGCTTCGGCCTCTAAGGAGCAGCCGATGGAGATGCGCTCCGGCACCCTCGGGCTGAACTGGTATGTCAACCCCAGCGTCCGGCTGCGGGCGAACTACATCCTGACCGACGTCCGACCGGGGCATAATACGATCGGCGTGAGCAACAGTACCCACGGCGAGTTGGTACATGAGGGGATCGCCGAAGTGCAACTGATGTTCTAACCCCTTCCTCGGAACGGCGCAACGCCGCCTTTGGCGAGAAGTCCTCCCTCCTCGCCGGGCGGCGAGGCGCTGAGCCGGGGGTCAAACAATGGGACGTAACACATCCGTAACATAGGCGTAACGTAACCGTCACACGACGTTTCATACAATGTTTAGGAGAAAGGAGACCAATCACCATGACGAGCAAGAAACCACGAATGGGCAGGCTCACATTCTCGATACTGCTCGCGCTGATAGCGGGGACAATCTCGCTGTGGTCGGTGCGTGGTGAAGCCGAACCCCTGACAGTCGATCCGGCGCTTCCGGCTTACAAGGCGGTCAGCGGGGTATCCGGAAACCTCTCCAGCGTCGGGTCGGATACGCTCAACAACCTGATGACGTTCTGGGCCGAATCGTTCAATAAATTCTACCCCAATGTGAAGATCCAGATAGAAGGCAAAGGCTCCACCACCGCTCCTCCCGCCCTGATCGCGGGGACCGCGCAGCTCGGTCCGATGTCGCGCCCGATGAAGGGCGCCGAGATCGATGCGTTCGAAAAGAAGTTCGGCTACAAGCCGACTCCCATCCGGACAGCCGTCGACGCCCTGGCCGTGTTCGTCAACAAAGACAACCCGATCAAGTGCCTGACGATGGCGCAGATCGATGCGATCTTCTCCAAGTCGCGGCGCGCCGGCTACAAGGACAATATCACCACCTGGGGCCAGCTCGGCCTGACCGGCGACTGGGCCAACCGGCCGATCAGTCTGTTCGGCCGCAATTCGGCCTCCGGCACCTACGGCTTCTTCAAGGAGCATACGATGAAGAACGGCGACTACAAGGATGAGGTGAAGGAGCAACCCGGCTCGGCCTCGGTAGTCCAGGGCGTCACCGTGGACCGCTACGCCATCGGTTACAGCGGGATCGGCTACACCACTGCCGGCGTGCGGGCCGTCCCGCTGGCGGAGAAGGAAGGCGGCAAATGTGTCGAGGCTACCGCCGGCAACGCCTATTCCGGCGCCTACCCGCTGTCCCGCTTCCTGTACGTCTATGTCAACCGGGCGCCGGGCAAGCCCCTTGATCCGCTGACGAAGGAATTTACGAGACTCGTACTCTCGAAACAGGGTCAGGAGGTTGTGATCAAGGACGGGTTCTTCCCGATTCCCCATTCGATCGTCAAGGAAGAGCAGGCAAAAGTCCTCTGATGGATCGCTGAATCCCGACATGGCAGACGGCACAAAGTTTCTGGCACCGGGCGAGTCGTATGACACGGCTCGCCCGCGTGCTGTTTCACGAGAACGGGTCGGCCGGCGGCGTCTGATCGACCAAGTCGCGCGCCGCCTTGTCACATTAGGCGGGGTTACCATCATCGCCTCTATATTGGCCATCCTGGTCGTTATCAGCGCCGAGGTATATCCCCTCATCAAACCGGCGACGGCATCACCGGAAAGGACGATTACCGCCGGCCTCGACTCCACCCCGCTTGCCGCCGCCGTGGATGAATATCGCGAGATCGCCGCCCTCGTCACCGCCTCCGGGGTTCACTTTGTCTCGATCACGGATGGGACGGAATCGCCGGCGACCCCGCTCAACGGCCTCAACTCCGCGCGGGTTGTCGGCGCATCGCCGTTAGGATCGGGATCGTTCGTTCTGGGGCTCTCCGACGGACGTGTGATCCCGGCGGAGGTGAAGTTCCCGGTCTCGTTCCCCGATGGCAGACGCCGGGTGGACGCGGAGCTGGCGATGCAAGATCCGATCACCGTCGATCCCGAGCGGCACCCCATCACCCGACCTGCATATGCATCAACCCCCAACGGTCCCGTCATCGCAGCAGCCGTCAGCTCGAAGGAGCTGACGCTCGTCACGGTTACGGAGACGAAGCCGCTCATCGGCTCGCCTGTCAAGCAGGAGAGCTGCCAACGCATCAGCCTGCCGGTTGACGGTGAGATCACGGCCCTGGCGCTGGACGGTCGAGGGGAGGACCTGTTCGCCGGCACGTCGTCCGGCCAGGTCGCCAGGGTGGACCTCCGAGATCCGAACAGTCCGAAGATCGCCGAACCGGTCGATGCGGCGGGTCGCGTCGGGACCGGTGTCAGCGCGCTGGGGTTCCTGAATGGGGACCGGACGCTCGTGGTCGGCAGCAGTTCGGGAGCGGTCAGTTCCTGGCAGGTGTTACAGACCGCCGGCGGGGACCGCCGCCTGGTAAAGATCCACGACTTCGCCCCGCATGCGGACGCGGTCGTCGGCTTCGCTTCATCCCGACGGGATAAGGGCTTCGTCACAGCCGATGCATCAGGGGTTGTGCACCTACACTATGGGACCACCGGACAGACGCTGCTCACGGTCAAGACCGAGGGAGACGGCGTCACGGCGGTCGCCTTCGCCCCAAAGGCTGACGGGATCATCGCCGTAAATGCGGCCGGTCGCCTGAGCCATTGGACCGTCAGGAACCCTCACCCCGAGATCACCTGGAAGAGCCTGTTCGGCAAGGTCTGGTATGAGGGGTACGCGGCACCGGCGTATGTCTGGCAGTCCACCGGAGGAACCGACGACTTCGAGGCGAAGTTCAGCCTCGTTCCGCTGATCTACGGGACCCTCAAGGGGACCTTCTATGCCCTGCTCCTGGCGATCCCGCTGGCCCTGCTGGGCGCGCTCTATGCGTCCCAGTTCATGCATCCGACCCTGAAGGGGATCCTGAAGCCGACGATTGAGATCATGGCCGCCCTGCCGAGCGTCGTCCTGGGCTTTCTGGCCGGCCTGTGGCTTGCGCCGTTGGTCGAACAGGTCGTGCCGGGTCTGTTCCTCATGCCGCTCGTGCTCACGCCCTTGATTCTGGGAGGCGTCTACTGCTGGCGATTCGTTCCCCCTGCGCTTCGGAAACGCCTCCGGCACGGTACGGAGATCGCCCTGCTGATCCCGATCGTGCTCTTCGGCGCGTGGCTCTCATTCCGACTCGGCGGACTGGTCGAGCGCGTGCTGCTGTCCGGCGACTACCGGACCTGGCTGCTGAATGTCCTCGGGCTCACCTACGATCAGCGCAACTCCCTGGTCGTCGGCTTTGCCATGGGGTTCGCCGTCATCCCGATCATCTTCACCATTGCCGAGGACTCCCTCGCCAATGTCCCGCAACACCTGATCGCCGGGTCGCTCGCCCTCGGTGCAACCCGCTGGCAAACCGCCATACGGATCGTATTGCCGACGGCAAGCTCCGGGATCTTCTCGGGAATCATGATCGGTTTCGGCCGGGCGGTCGGAGAGACCATGATCGTGCTCATGGCCACCGGCAACACCCCTGTCATGAACTGGAGTATTTTCAGCGGCTTCCGCGCGTTGTCCGCCAATATCGCCGTTGAACTTCCCGAGGCCCCCGAAGGCGGGACGCTCTTCCGGGTCCTTTTTCTGGCCGCCCTGTTACTCTTTGCCATGACATTCGTGGTCAATACGGCAGCCGAAATTGTCCGCCTGCGGCTCCGGCGAAAGTACCAGCAGCTATGAACCGACTCTGGAAGGGCGGCGAACCGTTTATCTGGCTGACCGGTGCGGCCCTTGCCTTCAGCCTCATCATGGTGGCCGGGCTTGTGATCCTGGTGCTGGTCAACGGGCTTGGGTTTTTCTGGCCTTCATCTGTCGTTCGCGTACGGCTGGATGACGGGCGAGCGCTGATGGGCCAGGTGACCGAGCGAGAACAGGTCCCGCAACCCGGCGCCCCTCCAGGCACCCCCGTTCGCTACCGGATCCAGCTTAAGGTCGGCAATCGGGACCTGTACGGCGCCGATTTCGTGTGGATCGACGAGGCAAAGATCGTTCAGCGCGATGAGCCTGTGGATGCGCTTCTTGTCGAACGGCGGGAATGGGGCAACCTGTACGGCTTCATCCAGGGGGTGCGCGACGGTGATCGGGAGATCGCGCAGGGGCCGGCCGAGGGCTGGAACTCCCTCCAGGTCCATCTCCCGGATGCGCAGGCCGTCGTCGATGAGATCAGGCGCGTCGAGAAGAAGGAGATCGGAGCCATCAATTACGCGCAGGAGAGGCTGCGTTTACACATGAAGAAGCTCGCACTTGAAGGACGGCAGGACGGTGCGGAGGTGCAGCGGCTCCAGGAGGAGATGACGCAGTGGTCGGCCAGATACCGTGACCGGGAATCCAGGCTGGCCGAGCTGCGGGAACGCTCCCGCTATGCGCTCGTCGTCGTAACCGCCGACAACCAGACCAAAGAGCTGCCGCTGGCCCAGATCGTCCGCGCCTATCGGCCTAACGCCATGGGACTCGCAGCAAAGACCGGACTCTACCTCTCCAAGGTCTGGGAGTTCGTCGCGGGCGAGCCGCGGGAATCGAACACCGAGGGCGGCGTCTTTCCCGCCATCTTCGGCACAGTGATGATGGTGATGATCATGAGCCTGTTCGTCACGCCCCTGGGGGTGCTGGCCGCCTTCTACCTGCGGGAGTATGCCAAGCAAGGCCCATTCGTCAGCGCCGTCAGGATCGCGGTGAACAACCTGGCCGGTGTCCCGTCGATCGTCTTCGGGGTGTTCGGGGTCGGGTTTTTCATCTATTTTGTCGGCGGAAGCATCGACCGGCTGCTCTACCCCGAGGCGCTGCCGACCCCGACCTTCGGGACCGGGGGGATCCTGTGGGCTTCGCTCACCCTTGCGCTCCTTACGGTTCCGGTGGTCATCGTGGCCACCGAGGAGGGCCTGGCCGCGATCCCCGGGGGGCTGCGCGAGGCGTCGCTCGCGCTCGGCACGACGAAGTTCGAGACCACCTGGCGTGTCGTGCTGCCGGCGGTGATGCCGTCAGTCCTGACCGGACTGATTCTGGCGATGGCCCGTGCCGCCGGAGAGGTCGCGCCGCTTATGATCACCGGGGTGGTCAAGCTTGCCCCGGCCCTTCCGGTTGACGGCTTCTGGCCGTTCGTGCATCTCGAACGGAAATTCATGCATCTTGGATTTCACATCTACGATGTGGGCTTTCAATCGCCCAACGTGGATGCCGCCAGGCCGATGGTCTACACCACCGCCCTCCTCCTGCTGCTGATCGTCCTGATCCTGAACCTGACTGCGATCCTGGTGAGAAACCGCCTCCGGAAGCGATACGCCCTGGCAATGTTCTAGGCGGCGATGGAACCGATGATTGAGATCCGAAAACTGACCCTGAAGTACGGCGAGAAGGTCGCGATCGAGGACATCAGCCTCGATATTCCCAAGAATCAGGTCACTGCGTTCATCGGCCCGTCGGGGTGCGGCAAGAGCACGCTGCTGCGATGCCTGAACCGGCTGAACGACCTCATCGACGATGTGTCCATCAGCGGGACGATTCGAATCGGTGGGATCGATATCAACGATCCGAGCCTGGACGTCACCGAGCTTCGCAAACGGGTCGGCATGGTCTTCCAGAAGTCCAACCCCTTTCCGAAGACGATCTACGACAATGTCGCTTTCGGACCGAGGATCCTGGGTCTTTCCGGCCGATCGGATCTGAACGGGCTCGTGGAACACAGCCTGCGGGCGGCCGCATTGTGGGATGAGGTAAGCGACCGCCTGCACACAAGCGCGCTCAGCCTGTCCGGCGGACAGCAACAGCGGCTCTGTATCGCGAGGGCCCTGGCGGTCGATCCGGAGGTGCTCCTAATGGACGAGCCCTGCTCTGCATTGGACCCGATCGCGACCGCCAAGATCGAGGAGTTGATCGCCGATCTGAAGACGCGCTACACCATCGTGATCGTAACCCACAATATGCAGCAGGCGGCCAGGGTCTCAGACTATACCGCCTTCCTTTACCTTGGCCGACTAGTGGAGTACGATTTGACGAAGCAACTCTTCGTAAAGCCCTCCAAGAAACAGACGGAGGACTACATTACCGGACGATTCGGCTAGGGTACACTATGAGACCGATGCAGCGACATTTTGATGAGCAGTTACAAGAGCTGAAGGAACGCCTGCTGGCCATGGGCGGTCTGGCCGAGACGATGATCGCCAAGAGTGTCAAGGCGCTCGTGGAGCGGGGTGAGGGGTTGGTTCAGGAGGTCTTCGCCCACGAGGAGGAGATGGACCGCCACTGTATTGAGACTGACGAACGCTGCTTTACCCTTCTAGCCCTCCACCAGCCGATGGCCGGCGACCTTCGCTTCATCGCCGTCGCCATCAAGATCAACGGCGACATCGAGCGGATCGGCGATCTGGCGGTCAACATCGCCCACGCGACGCTGTCGCTTATGGCCCAACCGCAGCTCAAGCCGCTGGTGGATATCCCGCGGATGGCCCATCTCTGTCAGGAGATGGTGAAGAAAAGTCTGGACGCCTTTGTTGCGCAAGATCCCGAGTTGGCTCGGCTCGTCATCGAGTCGGACGATGCCGTCGATCAGTTGCGGGAACAGGTCTTTAAAGATCTGCTCGACCACATGATCCACGACTCCGCCACGGTGCCCAGGGCGCTGGACCTGCTGCTGGTCTCTCGCTGTCTCGAGCGGATCGCCGATCATGCCACCAACATCGCCGAGGATGTCGTCTACATTGTTCGCGGCGAAGATGTTCGGGAACGCGGTGATAAGGAGTTACGAAAGGGCTTGCGACGCCAGTCCGAAGCCACGCCATTGGTGTCGGCCGCCGATCGACAGGCAGTCCTCGCGGCACACAGGCTGCGGCCGGAAGAGAAGGAGTTTCTCGGTTGGATTGAGTCCGCCGCTCACAACCTGCTTGGTGCCGCTCGAGCCCTGCAGGCTCTGTTCGACGACTACACCGACCCGGCGGACAAATGGCGGAAGATCAGGGAGGCTGAGCACGAAGGCGATATGATCACCCACCGCATCATGAAGAAGCTGAACCAGACCTTCATCCCGTTTATCGACCGACAGGATCTTCGCGCGTTGACGTCGGCCCTCGACGACGTCGTGGACTTTATCGAAGCGGCAGCCTCCAGGATGGTGCTCTACCACATCGAACAGCCGACGGTCGAATCCCGCGAGATGGTCGCTCTCATTATGGCATCGGCCGAGCAGGTCGTGAAGGCGACGGAGCACCTGCCTAGATTCGTCGGCGTGGAAGAGATCTGCGTGGAGATCAATCGCCTGGAGAACGCGGCCGACGATTTGTACCGACGCGCCATCGCCTCCCTCTTTGAAGGGAAGCGACCGATCCTCGAGGTGACCAAATGGAAGGAGATCTACGAACTGCTTGAAGGCGTGACCGATCGGTGTGAGGATGTCGCGAATATCGTCGAGACAATCGCCCTCAAGCATTCGTAAGTCACTGCCCGCCATCTGAGAACGTTGAACCTTGAACGTCGAACCTCTTAGACGCCTTCTGCCGCCTCCTGCGCGGCGATCACCGGTTTCTTGACCAATATGCGGGCCGCGAGAATTCCAAGCTCGTACAGCAGACACATCGGTAACGCCATCAGCGTCTGGTTGAACACATCAGGCGTAGGGGTAAGAATGGCGGCGATCGTGAAGTTGATGAGGATCGCGTACTTTCGGTTTTTAGAGAGAAACTGTGGCGTCACCAGCCCCATCTTGGCCGCAATCCCGAGCGCCAGCGGAAGCTCAAAGACCAATCCGAAGCCTAATAAAAACTTCGCGGTAAAATCGATGTAGTTGCCGATAGAGATCATCGGCTTCAGATTTTCGGTTTTGTACGTCAGCAGGAAGTTCATCGAAAACGGCAGGACGAAGTAGAAGCAGAACAGTAGGCCGCAGAAAAAGAAAATCGTCGACAATACCACGAAGGGGAGGGCGTACCGCTTTTCCTGCGGCAGCAGGCCGGGCGCAATGAACCTCCAGATCTGATAGAGGATGATCGGGAGGACCAGCATGAGGCCGGCAAAAAAGGCGATCTTCATATGCATCCAGAAGGCCTCGGCAGGCGCCAAAAAGATCAGGTCGATGGGAGGACCAGGGCGTGGGACAGATCGTAGAAAGGGGTAGGTCCTAAAAAAGATGAGGTCGGTCGTCAGGGGGCGTTTCAAAAAACGAAGAATGGTTTCCGAATAGTTAAAGGTAACGAGAAATCCTATCCCGATGGCTGCCAGGCAAATAATAATCCGCCTTCGAAGCTCCTCGAGATGAGAGACGAACGACATCTTCTCATCAGACATTCCGGGTCTCGTGTGCTCCTGTTGACTTTTCCTGCTGCTCTGCGGTTTGAGGCGTTGCATCTTTAGAGGCATACTGCTGTGGCCGAGTCGATGCGTTCGCCTTCTCGTCCTCTACCGACAGCTCAGCAGTCAGACCCTCCTTCAGCTCTTCCGACGCTCGCTTAAACTCCGCTACGCCTCGGCCCAACGCTCGCGCCAGATCAGGGAGCTTCTTAGGGCCAAAGACCAGAAGCGCAATGACAAAGATGACGATCAGTTCTTGCATTCCCAATCCGAACATTTCGCGCACTCTCCTTGCGAGCAGTAAACCACGCCCTGCACCGAATTGAGCCTACTCTCGCCCCAAGCGAAAGTCAAGCCCGTGCGGGACCCAAACTGAGAAAAGGCTTGACAGCGCGGCCCAATATTGTAGATTACGTTTTTGTCAGGGAAGGGACTCGGTATGCGACGCTTCTGCCTCAGACATGTCCTTATAATCTTTTCCGTTTGCATGATTGCCACTTCCTCGTATGTCCTCTTTGATCTGCTGGACATCGACGGGTCCGGACTCAGGCAACATGCGCCGGCCTGTGGCTTTGAGGCGGTAATGCCCGATTGTGGCGGAGAGATCAAGTCTTCCGTCGCTACGACTCCGACGCCGTTGCCGGAGCCGCTGCACAACCTCCTGTTGATCATGACGCTGTATGCTGCCCTCGCTTCTCGTTCCATCCTTGCTTCCTCCTTTTCGATCTCGCGTGTCATCCGTACACGCAACGCGACCAGATCGGAATTCGCCTCCTCCACGTTAGGGGGCGAGCCGGCGCAACAACCAGCCTGACCGCTGCCCTCGTAACTCAGTCTTTTTTTAATCCGTTTTACCACACTACGACCCGCTAAGCATAGGAGGTCGAAATGACGTTATGGCGCCTCTTTCTCTGTACCATGGCGTTCCTCTATATCGTGCTGCGGCCGCACACTGCCGCCGCTGAGATCCGAAGCCTGACAGCGGAGCAGGCTGTCGAGCTGGCACTCCAACGAAACCTAACACTTCGAGCTCAGTCGCTCAGCATCGCCTCCGGTAAGGCCAACGAAGTGACCGCCGGCCTCAGGCCGAATCCGGTATTTGTCAGCGCCTCACAGGATTTCACGGCCGGCGTGTCTCAGCTCTTTGAACGCGGGGATAAGCGCCAGCGCAGGATCGACAGCGCGAGACTTTCTACCGAGATCGCCGCGAGCGATTTTACCGACGTTCGGCGAGATCTCGTATTTTCGGTGCGAAAGACGTTTACGGACGCCCTGCTTGCCAAATCGAACCTCGAATTGGCACAAGACAACCTCAAGAACTTTCAAGAGGTGGAAGCGATCAACCGAATCCGATTCGAAAAGGGCGACATCTCCGGAGCCGATCTCCTGAAGATCGAACTGCAAAAACTCCAGTTTCAAAACGACGTGGCGGATGCCACGCTGGCTCTGAAAACGGCCAGGACAACCTTGAGGACATTGATCAACACCCCAGAGCTGATCGAGGACTTCTCAATCGAGGGTGAGCTCGGTTTTAGGGAGTTCGACGCATCGCTGGCCGATCTGAAGGGTCTGGCGTTTCGCAACCGGCCGGACCTTCGGTCAGCCGAGATCCTGAAAAAGAAAACGGACGCGGACATCCGACTGGCAATCGCCAACAGCTACACCGACGTCTCTCTGGCGCTGGGCTATCATCACACCGAACCCGGGATTCCCAGCTCGATCAATCCTCTCTTCCCGGCCGGTTCTCAGGAAAATAGCGTCGGCTTCGGTTTCACGTTCCCGATCCGGATCTTCGACCGGAATCAGGGAGAGATCGCCAGGACCAGGGCTGAGGCGCTCCGGGCCTCCGCGATCGCTGAGGCGCTCCGTAACCAGGTCGGCAGCGAGGTGGAGATCGGCTACAGCGCCTTCCGAACCAGTCTCGATCGAGTCCGCCTCTATGAAGATATTTATCTCAATCGGGCAAAAGAGTCTCGAGAGATCGCCCAGTTGGCCTACAGGCGCGGGGCGACCTCTATCCTGGATCTGCTTGAGGCGGAGCGGACCTATCGTGGCGTGCAACTGGCCTATCGACAAGCGCTGGCCAATTATCTGACAAACCTTTATCAACTGAGCGCCGCCGTAGGGATAGACGTCACCAAATGAGTCGTCACATCACCGCCGTTTAATTTCTTAACGGCGTTTATCGGAGAATACGCATGCGCCCCTTTTTTCTCATCCCGCTGCTCATCGCAACGGTCTGTGTCGCGTGCGGCGACGGATCACCGAAGTCGCCTGCACCGCCATCGGAGACAGCGCCACCCGAGATGCAGTCGCCGATTGTCACCCCACCCACCGTGATGATTACATCGCCCGAATTCCATACCCGCCGACAGGTTCTCGAAACAACGGGAAAGATCCAGTTCAACGAGGAGCGACTTGTCCGGGTGAACGCCCCGGTGACGGGCCGTGTTGTCGACGTCCTGGCACACCCCGGCGACGTGGTTGACGCTGGTCTACGGCTCTTGCTGCTCGACAGTCCAGATCTCGGCACCGCCAAGTCGGATTATGCCAAAGCCGTATCCGACCTCGAGCGCTCCGAGAAAGCCGCGGCGCTCGCGCGCGAGCTGTTCCAGGTCAAGGCCATCGCGCAAAAGGAACTCCGAGAGGTCGAGAACGACTATCGAAAGGCCATGGCTGAAAAGGAGCGGGCGGCGTCACGCCTGCGCACGCTTGGCGTGCCTGATGCGCAATTTTCCGAGATTGCGGCGCGTACGGATACCGCAACGACCATTGCTGTCATCGCGCCTCGTGGCGGCGTTATCGTCGAGCGAAACGTCATCCCGGGACAGGTGGTCGCCTACGGTCAGTCCGATACACCACCCATACTGTTCAGCATCGCCGATCTCAGCGCCATGTGGGTCCTGGCCGACGTCTATGAACCCGACGTGCCGAAGGTCCGCATGGGACAGACGGCAACGGTCACATTGGCCTGCTGCCCAGGCGAGCCGTACGAGGGCCGGGTGACCTATATCAGCGACTCGGTCGATCCTCAAACGCGGACGGTCAAGGTCCGCGTCGTCGTTCCGAACAGAAAGCGCGCGCTCAAAGCGGAGATGTTCGTGAAGGTCGCCATCCTGACCGATTCCGCTCGCGTCCTGACGTTGCCTCAGAGCGCCATCCAACGCGAGGATGGCGACACGTTCGTACTCGTCGCAGGAGAAAAGGACCAGTATGACCGACGTCCGGTCAAGGTGGGCGCCGACCTCGACGGTGTTGTTGAGATTCTGGATGGGGTGAGTCCTCAGGACCACGTTGTCGGTAGCGGCAGTATCCTCCTGAAAAAGACGGCCAAATGATTCAGCGCCTGATTACCTTTGCGCTCCATCAACGCTTTATCACGCTGGCGCTCGCGCTCTTGCTGACAGTCGGCGGAATTGTGTCGTTCTACCGCCTACCGATCGAGGCCTACCCGGACGTTGCGGATGTCCAGGTCGACGTCATCACCATCTGGTCTGGCCGTGCGGCCGAGGAGGTCGAACGTTCGATTACCATCCCTCTTGAAAAGGAGTTGAACGGCATCGCCAACGTGACGTTTCTGCGGTCAACGTCGATCTTCGGACTTTCGAGCATCCGGGTCCTCTTCTCTGATGGTACCGATAAATACTGGGCCCGCCAGCAGGTCCAGGAACGTCTCACGCAGGCGGAGATCCCGTCGGACGCGAGACCCGGTCTCGGACCGCTATCAAGCGTCATCGGCGAGGTCTATCGCTATACGCTCGAGTCGAAGACGATGCCGCTGGTCGAATTGAAGGCGCTCCAGGATTGGGTGCTCGAACGGGAGTTCCGAAAGGTCCCGGGCGTAGTAGATGTGGTCTCGTGGGGCGGCGGGATCAAACAGTACCAGATCACAGTCGATCCGCAGCGACTCCGAGCCTACAACCTGACACTGAAGCAGGTCTTCGACGCCGTCTCGGCCAACAACGCAAACGCCGGCGGCAGCTACATCCCACAGGGAGAATACGCGCTGATGGTGCGCGGCATCGGCCTCATCCAGTCTACCCACGACATCGAGAACATCGTCGTCACGGCCCAACGGGGGACGCCGGTCCGGATCCGCGACATCGGGCAGGTCGGTATCGGCCACGCTATCCGCTTCGGCGTGCTGGGGCGCGATCACGAAGATGATCTCGTACAAGGCATCGTCCTCATGCGAAAGGGCGAAAATCCCGGACAGGTGATCGAGGGCGCGCGAAAGAAGATCGAGGAGATCCGGAAACTTCTGCCGCCCGGCGTCGAGATGCGTCCTTACTACAGTCGCGACCGTCTGGTCACAACGACCGTGGCTACCGTAATGCGGAATCTTATCGAGGGCGCGGCGCTCGTTGTTCTTCTGCTCTCACTCTTTCTCTACAACCTACGCGCCGCGCTTATCGTAGCGGTGACGATCCCACTTTCGCTCCTGTTCGCCTTTATCTTCATGGATCTGCGGGGCATTCCCGCCAATCTGCTGTCGCTCGGCGCGATCGATTTCGGAATCATTGTCGATGGCGCCGTCATCATGGCAGAAAACATCCTCCGCCATCTGAGCGAGCATACGCCAGACGAACACAGAGTCACCCATAACGTGCAACACGCCGCTATGGAGGTCGCGCGGCCGCTCACATTCGCCGTCTTGATCATTATGACCGTCTATGTGCCGATCCTGACATTTCAGCGCATCGAAGGCAAACTGTTCCGGCCGATGGCGGTGACTATTTCGCTCGCGGTAATCGGTTCATTGATCTTGACGCTCACGCTGATCCCGCTCCTCTCCAGTTTCTTATTCCGCAAACGGCTGATAGAACGCGAGAGCCCGATTCTTCGTCTACTCAGACGCCCATACCTAGCGGCGCTTCGCTGGTGCGTACACCGGCCGCTCGTCCCGCTGTTCAGCGCAGCCGGTCTGCTCGTGCTGGCGTTGCTGACCTTTATGGCGCTCGGCAAAGAGTTTCTGCCGGAACTGGACGAGGGCGACATCTGGCTGCGCGTCAAGTTTCCTGTCGGAATCTCGCTCGAAAGCGCTCGCCCGTACGTCCACGAGATTCGTGAGCGATTATTAAAATTTCCTGAGGTCCGCACAGTGGTGTCCCAACTGGGTGCGCCTGATGATGGGACCGATCCGAACGGTCCGGACAATGCGGAATTCTATATCGCACTCAAGCCCCTGGAGGAGTGGACGGTTAAGAATAAGGAGACGCTCGTCGAAGCAATGAGTTATGCGTTGGCGAACATTCCAGGCATCACCACGAACTTCTCGCAGCCGATCAAAGACAACGTCGACGAGGCGCTCGCAGGCGTCAAAGGAGAGTTGGCCGTCAAGCTGTACGGCCCTGATCTGTTTGTGCTCGAGGCCAAGGCGAAAGAGATTGTTGGCGTGCTCGGCGGCATTCGCGGGGTAGCAGATCTAGATTACGATCACCTCGTGGGCCAGCCGCAACTGCAGATCGTGGTGGACCGGGGCGCGACGGCCCGTTACGGTATTAATATCCAGGACGTGCAGGACGCCATCGAGGCAGCGACTAAGGGCCGAACGACCACAGAGGTGTTCGAGGGGGAACGGCGCTTCGATCTGGCGGTGCGGCTGTCGCCGGGCAGCGATCCGCTTGCAAATATCCAGAGCCTGACGATCAGCGCGCCGAATGGAGAGCGCGTGCCGGTCGTGCAACTTGCCCAGATCGTCAAGACGGAGGGGTTGGCCCAGATCCTGCGCGAAGGAAACCTGCGGCGGGTGGCGATCAAGTGGTCAGTCCGTGACCGGGACATGGGAAGCCTTGTGGCCGAAGCCATGCGGAAGGTGGACGCGGCTGTACAATTATCTCCCGGCTACAGCATGACCTGGAGCGGACGCTTTGAGGATCAGCAGCGTGCGCTCGCACGCCTGTACATTATCGTACCGCTGGTGATCTTTATCATCTTCATCCTGCTCTTCGGCGCATTCCAGTCGATCGGGCACGCTCTGTTGATTATGTCGAATCTGCCGTTTGCGCTCATCGGCGGGACGCTCGCCCTCTATCTCTGGCATACACACTTCAACATATCGGCGGCAGTCGGGTACATCGCCGTCTTTGGAGTAAGCGTACTGAATGGTGTCGTCCTGGTCTCGTCGATCCATCAAGCGTTTGAGGAGGGTCTGCCGCTCCGTGATGCCGTCCTCCGAGGATGCGAGATTCGATTCAGGCCGATCATCGTGTCTGCAATTGTGGCAATCATCGGATTTCTTCCGGCGGCGCTGTCGCACGGGATCGGCGCCGAGATCCAGCGCCCGCTGGCGCGCGTGGTCATTGGCGGCCTGATCTCGTCAACGGCGCTCACGCTGCTGGTGTTGCCGGCTATCTATACCCTGCTGGCCCGGTGGCAGGAACGCCGTGAGCGGCACGGCCGGCCTAGAAGGACAGATACAGCTTGATGAGAGCAAATGCGGCGGCGGCGATGGCGGCGGAGAGAGGAATGGTCAGGATCCAGGCCCAGACGATCTGCCTGGCGACTCCCCAGCGCACCGCTGAGATGCGTTGCGTTGCGCCTACACCGGAAATGGCCCCCGTAATAGTGTGAGTCGTACTGACCGGAATGCCTGCAATAGCGGTACCGATCAGTGTTGCAGCCCCCGCCGTCTCAGCGCAGAAACCGCCGACGGGTCGCAGCTTTGTCAGTCGCATCCCCATCGTTTTCACGATGCGCCAACCTCCAGCCAGTGTCCCCAGGCCGATCGCCGCATGAGCCAATAAAATGACCCACATGGGGACGTAGAATTCACTGCCCAGATACCCCGCGGTGAACAGGAGACCGGCAATGATGCCCATCGTCTTCTGGGCGTCATTGGTGCCGTGTCCCAGACTGTATAACGCCGCCGAGACAAGCTGTAGTCGCCTGAACCAACGATCCACCCGGCTGGGACGCATCCGCCAGAAGACCCGGATCACGATCACCATGATCCCGAATCCCAGGATCAGACCAAGCAGCGGGGAGAGGACGATAAATACGAGGATCTTGTAGATGCCGGCCGGGATCAGGGCCGAGACGCCGGCATTAACGATTGCAGCCCCGGCCAGACCTCCAATCAGCGCGTGGGACGAACTGCTTGGAATGCCATAGTGCCAGGTGATGAGGTCCCATGCGATGGCCCCGATAAGGCCGGCCATAATGACATATTCATTGATCGCATCGGGTCTGACGACTCCCTTTCCGATAGTCGTCGCCACGCTGACTCCGAAGCCGAATGCGGCAACAAAGTTGAAGATCGCGGCCCAGATCACGGCCTGCATCGGTGAGAGCACACGGGTGGACACCACGGTCGCAATCGAGTTGGCAGCATCGTGAAAGCCGTTGATAAAGTCGAAGATTAGTGCGATCACGATTCCCAGAACGACGAGTCCCAGCATGAGCGGACTGTTATAGGGCGAGAAAGGTTGGCAGGTGCGCGACGGGTGGGATCACGGGCTCAGGTACTCTTCAATGCCACTGATTCGACGATGTTGGCTACATCTTCGCACCCGTCAGTGGTCATCTCCATCGTCTCATAGATCTCCTTCCACTTGATCACATCCATCGGATCGTGCCCCTTATCAAAGAGGTCGGCAATTGCCTCCCGGCTGATCTCATCAGCCATATTCTCCAGCCGATTGATTTCAATGCAATGCTCCATGACATTGTCCATCCGCTCGAGATTCGACACCGCCTTGACAATCTCCTCCGCCGATTTCAGGATCACCTCGGCCAGCTTCTTAGCCTCCTCTGTGGGCTGTTTGATCTTATAGAGACTCATGCGCGCTGCTGAGGCCTCGATCAGATCCATCACGTCATCCAGCGCCACAGCCAGACTATGGATATCTTCACGATCGATTGGTGTAATGAACGTCCGGTTCAGCTTTCGAATGATCTGGTGAGTAATCTTATCGCCTACATGCTCTAGATCCTCGAGCTGCTTCCATCGTTCCTGGAAGTTCTCGCTTCCCTCCTGCGTCATCTGAACGAGCACTCGCGCGCCTTCCAATATGTTATTGGCCGCGTTCTCAAAGTACTCGAAGAACTTCTCTTCCCGCGGGATCAGTCGGAACATGCCGGACAACTCTCGAGGAAACGGTACGCTATCGAGATCCCGATCGATCGGTGATCATCCCGACCGTCTCGATCCCCGACGACTTGATTGCATCCATCACGTCAATGACGAAACCGTACGGAACCCTGGCGTCACCACGGAGGTAGAGGACCCGCTCCTTCCCGGGGCCGGCCATCGCCGTGAGACGGGCCTCAAGCTCCCGCCGAGGCACCTCATCATTATTGATAAAAATTCGGCTGTCCTTTGTTACCGTCAACGTGATGCGCTGTTCCTCTTTGACTTGCGATGCCTGCGCCGTCGGAAGCTGGACATCGGTCCCTCGCTGGAGCATTGGGGTTGTCACCATAAAGATAATCAACAGGACAAGTGTTACGTCCACTAATGGGGTCACATTGATCTCGGAGAGCATTCGCCGGTCTTTCCCGCCGTTGTTCGCCTGCATATCTACCCTCTTTCGCTTCCATGATGGGCAGCCCGATCCAGCAGCCTGTCTACCAATTCAGAGGCCGCACTGTCCATCGCTGCCGTAAACAGTTTCACTCTGCCAACGAAATAGTTGTACGCGATCACCGCCGGAATCGCCACGAACAGGCCGGCAGCCGTGGCCACGAGCGCTTCAGCAATCCCGGCCGATACCGTGCCGATCCCGCCGGATCCCGACTTGGCAATTGACTCGAAGGCCCGAATGATCCCCAGAACCGTCCCGAAGAGACCGACAAACGGGCTCACATTCCCGAGGGTCGCGAGCGACCCAAGATACCGCTCCAGACGCGCGATCTCCGCGGAGATGGCCCGCTGCATCGCCCCTTTGCACGATTCCAGCCGGCGCGAAAACTGCGTTCCGACGATCACCGGATCGTCGCGATCAATCACGGCCAGGAGGCCGGCCTTCAGAACCTTGGCAATCGGGCTTCCGTCGTTCTGCTGACACAGACGGAGCGCCTCAGCGAATTTTCCGTCGGCCACATACTGCAGCCCCTTCTCCGCCACCTGCTCTGTGGCTTGCCGGGCCTTATAAAAGGTATAGAATCGCTCGCCGATTACCGCAAGCGAAAAAACAGAAAAGACGGCGAGGACCACCATAGTGATCCCGCCTTGAGCCACAATCTGAAAGATCCCCTGTCCGATCATATGTGACTCCCTTTCAGGAGAACCACCGCGCGCTCCCTGCCCCTCAATCGTCTCGCTCTCTCCAATATACCCCTCCGGCAAACCTGCGCCCGTTTACTGTATAGCATGGAACGTGAGCGGACGGAAGCGGATAACGAATCGGACCCGGGTAGTCATCAACGACGCCAGAATCGCTAACGCGCGCCGCGCCACCGATTCTGTAAGTCAACATGGATGCCCACCTGATCCAGGACCCGTCCGACGATCTGATCGACCAGATCCTCGATCGTTGTCGCCCCTTGATAGAACGGGGGCGCCGGCGGGACGATTCTGACGCCCGACCTCGCCAATGTCAACATCTGTTCGAGATGGACAGCGGTCAGGGGGCTCTCCCGTACCACCAGCGCAAGCCGTTTTCCCTCCTTCAGGACAACATCAGCCGCTCGGGCGATCAACGTCTCAGCGTAACCGGTGGCAATGGCCGCCAGACTTTTCATCGAACAGGGCGCGACAATCATGGCGCGCACGTGTGGCGACACATAGGAGCCGCTCGATATCGACGCGCCGAGATCGCCATCGTCGTAAAAAAATGTGGCGAGACGCTTGAGATCCTCCAGCGATCGCTCGGTCTCGCTCTGAAGCGTCGTCTTCGCCCCTTCGGATACGATCAGATGAACGGGCAGGCTTAGCGCCTGAAGCGCCTCAAGCATGCGAACGCCGAGGATGACCCCGCTGGCTCCGGTAATCCCGAGGATGTACTCCTGTCTCGTTGCTATCTGTTTCATGGTGTAGCAATCACCAACCGGCAATCAGCTTTGTGGAGGGTATGGGGTGTAGAATTATGTTTTTCTTTAGACCCTATACCCTAAACCCTAGCCCCTACACCCTGTCTTTCGAGCGGATCGATGCCAAACCGCAAGAGCAGGGTACGCAGCCGGCCGAGTGGGAGCCCGACGACGTTGGTAAAGCTCCCCTTAATCCCTTCGACAAAAGCCCCAGCCGCCCCCTGGATCGCGTACCCTCCGGCCTTGTCAAGCGGCTCATCCGTCTGCACATAGGCGTCGATCTCCGCAGCCGTCAAGGCCCGCATCCGCACCTCGGTCACCTCGTGTCCGACCTCCGTTCTCGCAGCGCCGGCCTGAACAATGGCAAGTCCCGTGACGACCAGATGCCATCGATCGCTTAACTGCCGCAGAAACCGACGAGCCTCATCGCGATCTCTTGGTTTACCCAGCCGGCAACCGCCGCACTCGACAATCGTATCCGCGCCCAGGATCAACCCCTCCTCCGCGCGGCTCGCCACCTCGGTCGCCTTACGAAGAGCCAGGGCCTCGGCGCAGCCGACCGTTGTCCCATCGAACAGCCCCTCCTCATCGACGAGGCTTGGAATCGTTCGGTATTCAACCCATAGCGCCCGCAGAAGCGCCTCCCGTCTGGGAGAAGCAGAAGCCAGAATAATCATAACTTCCGATAGAGGAACAGCGCCAGACCGATGCCGAGCAGACTTGAGAGGTTGACCTTGACATGGAAGCCAAAGGAGATGCTGAGCACCTTCAGATCGAGTGTTACAGGCGGGGAGAGGCCAGGGTTGATCCCCTTACTGAAGATCTTTTCCACTATTCCCCCCGGCGCCATGACGGCGATGACCTCTCCGATCACCGTGCCGATCAATGCCCCCAATATGAGAATCACCGACAGTACGATGACGCTCGCATCGCGTTTGGCCAACCGACCCTCC
>PQAQ01000053.1 GCA_003105305.1 Candidatus Methylomirabilota bacterium | reverse complement strand
GTAACTCTGGTGTGACCACCGGACCATAAATCATCGCGATGCGATCAGGCGGCAACCCCGTGACGCGGGCCACGTCACTGGCAAGTTCCTGCGAATTGGTGACGATCGCGTCGGCCCAGGGGTAAAAGAGGCGCATCTGCCAGAGCTCAAACCGTTTTTGTATGTTCACAGCGGGTCGGGATAGATGAGTGCCGATCCTTATGACCAACTTTGTTCGGACATGGGCGAGAGCGCGCGCCCATGGGGCAATGACATTGATGAGGTGGCAACATGACAGCAGGGCTGAGGGACGCTCGCGTCGCAAGTAGCGTGCTAAAGCCGGTATGCTCGCCAACGCCCAGCCGCCTTTCTTAACCCAAGGCACGCGCGTCCACCACGGATCAAGGGCTACCAGGCGCACCAAAGGAGATATTTCCTGACGAGGTGGATTGTGTGAACGCACCACCACAAGATCCACCTTATGGCCGCGAGCCGCGAAGGCGTGAGCCAAGGTCATCATCCGCCGCTGCGCCCCTCCTCCCGACAGGCCTAATATGAACAGCGCCAGGTGCCGGCGATACGCGGTCATGTCAGTTAACCTCCAGCAGGGTCAGGTCTCCCACAGAGAGCGTCTGAAAACAAATAAAGAACAGATTCTGCTTCATGCTTGCCCAGGCTCCTCTGCTCAACGGCGAGCGCCAGAAGTATTTCGATGCCGCCCACCCCATACCGCCCGAAGCACGCCAGCAAGCGGTCACCCATAGCTGGCCCACCAGTCGGGCAAACGACTGCGGAGGATAGCGCAGGACGCGTTGGTTGATCTCCTGTAGCTTTTGCAGCCAAGCGTCGGCCCACTCCAGATACTCTCGGTCCGGCGTGAACTGCAACTTGGCCATGCGGGTGAGGATAAAGTGACGCTCCAAGTCGGCCTCGGTAAACGTAACCCCAAGCTCCGTAAGCTGCGCGCTCTCGATCTCCTGATTCTTCGCCTTCATCAACTGTGCGTTGTCGTGCCCGCTGTTACCCGCGTGTCTCCTTCGGCGTACGAGAGTGTCAGGTAGTCTGATAAGCTTGTGTTTGCTGGCAATGCGGACAAAGAGGTCATAGTCCTCGCACACCGCGTACTGTTCGCGGTACCGATACTCCCGCAAGACGGCAGTCCGGGCCATGATTGAGGTCTGAGCAAAACAGGCGCGAAACAGCAGCCGCGATTGCAACTCTCCCGGAGAGACAAACCGTCTCCTGTCCCTGTTCGAAGGCCGGCCCTTTTCGTTCATCCTCGTCGCCCAGGCTCCCACCACCGCAACGTCGCTGTGGCTGTCAAGAAAGGCCACCTGCTTCTCCAGCCGGGTCGGATAGGCCCAGTCGTCGCTGTCCAGCATCGCGATGTACTCGCCGCGGGCCAGATCAATTCCCCTGTTGCGCGTCTTCGGTATGCCGAGGTTCTGCGCATTGCACTCCAACCGCACACGGGGGTCCGTCATGTAACCTCGCATGATCTCGACACTGCCGTCTGCGGAGCCGTCGTCGATAAGGAGAAGCTCAAAGTCGGTGAAGCTTTGGGTGAGGACGCTCTCAATCGCCGCGGCGACATACTTCTCGCGGTCATAGACCGGGATCAGGACGGTGACCTGAGGTGAGACGCTCACGTCACAGACCTCCAGTTCTCACATTGTTTATAACGAGCGGACCCGGCCACGCATCAGGTTTCCCGGGGTACGTGTCTGAAAGCCAGCAGCCGAAGATACCTCCCAGCATTCGACCACACCTCTTTACTCAACGGCGACCGCCAGAACTGTTTCCAGGCGCTCCAACCCATCCCGGGAAAGGCATGCCAACATACCACAAACCATATCTCGCCCACCATCTGTGCTAACAGACGTTCGGGATAACGCAAGGTATGTTGGTTGGCCGCTTGCAGCTTGAGCAACCAGGCGTTGGTCCACTCGAGATACGTTCGGTCAGGGGCCGACTGCAACTTGTTCATGCGCGGCAAGAAAAAGTGGCGCTCCAGGTCAGCAGGGGTGAACTCAACGCCCAACTCGGCAAGCTGAGCACTCACAATTTCCAGATTTTTCTCCTTCACGACCTGCGCCTTTTCACGCGTAATGCGGCTGGCATGAACCCTGCGACAGAGCAGGATCGTGGGTAAGTTGCCAAGCTTATATTTTCTGGCAAGGCGAACAAAGAGGTCAAAGTCTTCGCAGGCCGCGTACTGTTCGCGGTACCGATACTCCCGCAAGACGGCGGTCCGGGCCATGATTGAGGATTGGCAATGACAAGAGCGAAACAGCAGCCGTGACCGCAACTCTCCTGACAAGACAGGCAGTATGTTGACCTTTCTCAAGGATCGGCCTTTCTCGTCTATATCCGTCGTCCAGGCTCCTACCACCGCAAAGTCTTTGTGGCGGTCGAGAAAGGCTACCTGTTTCTCCAACCGGCTCGGATAGGCCAGGTCGTCGCTGTCCAGCATCGCAACGTACTCGCCGCGGGCCAGATCAATGCCCCTGTTGCGCGTCTTCGGTATGCCGAGGTTATGTTCGTTGCACACCAGCCGCACACGGGGGTCAGTCATATACGAGCGTATGATCTCTACGCTGCCGTCAGTGGAGCCGTCGTCGATAAGGAGAAGCTCGAAGTCGGTGAAGCTTTGGGCGAGGACGCTCTCAATCGCTGCGGCAACATGCTGCTCTCGGTTATAGACCGGGGTCAGGACGGTGACCCGAGGTGAGCTGATCATACCCTCTCAGACGCAAGTCGAAACTTCTTGATGGTAAACAAATACTGAGCGCCCAATGGCCAGGCGTACGCCACCAGCATCCAGAAGAGGACTTCTTCGCGACCAAGAAAGGAAGCGAGAAAAATATAAAATGTTCGAATGTCGCCCTTGATGGCCGGCTGAATTCTCTGATACAGCCTTATGAGCGTGCTTTTCTGCGTTTTCAGAAAATCGACGCCCATGGCCTGATGGCTCACGTAGCCTGCTCGCCGCAGGAAGCGGTTATGGAGGATCGTGGCCGTACAGTACCAGGCGGCCGTTGCGACGGCTACCATGCCGTAGCTAAGGTCCGGCGGATATTCGCGATATTGTCCAATCGTCAAAAAGACAAATGGAAGTCCGAAGCGCAGATCGTCAATCAGCATATCGAATCGTCCCCCGGCCTCCGATTCATAATTGCGGATACGGGCCGTCTCGCCATCGCATCGATCCAACACCCCTGCAGCGAATTGCCATAGGAGGGCGAATACGATCATCGCCCAGTA
>PQAQ01000052.1 GCA_003105305.1 Candidatus Methylomirabilota bacterium | reverse complement strand
GCCTTCACCTCGGCATTGATCGCCCGCGCCACCTCGTCGCGCGGTAATAGATCGGGCGTCCGCCGGTTGTTCTTTTTGTCGGTATACCATCGGTCGGCCTCAGCCTCGTTGTCGGCCGTTTCGGCCTTGAAGAACTCCGGAATATAGCGGAACATAAAGCGCTCGCCCGTACTGTTCCTGAGCGTCCCGCCGTCGCCGCGCACCCCCTCAGTCACCAGGGTCCCCCGCACCGAGGGCGGCCAGACCATCCCGGTCGGGTGGAACTGATAGCATTCCATGTCGATCAGTTCTGCGCCGGCCTCGAGGGCCAACATCACGCCGTTTCCGGTACACTCCCAGGAGTTCGAGGTAAACTTCCACAGTTTGCCGACCCCGCCGGTCGCCAGGATCACCGCCTTCGTCCTGAAGACGATAAACCGGCCGGTATCGCGCCGATAGCCGAATGCGCCGACGACGCGGTCGCCGTCTTTGAGCAGGCGCGTCACCGTACATTCCATGTAGGTCTCGATCCCCTGGGCTACCGCGTGCTGCTGCAGCGTGCGGAGCATCTCGAGGCCTGTCCGGTCGCCGACATGTGCCAGGCGCGCGTAACGGTGACCGCCGAAGTCGCGTTGCAGGATGAGGCCGTCCCTGGTGCGGTCGAACACCGCCCCCCACCGCTCCAGCTCCAGGACGCGCGCCGGCGCCTCCTGGGCGTGCAGTTGAGCCATCCGCCAGTTGTTCAGCATCTTACCGCCCCGCATCGTGTCGCGGAAGTGTACCTGCCAGTTGTCCTCGGGATAGACGTTGCCGAGGGCGGCGGCAATCCCGCCCTCGGCCATGACCGTATGGGCCTTACCCAGTAACGACTTCGTGATGAGGGCGACGGATACACCCAGAGCCCGCGCTTCAATAGCGGCTCGCAGACCGGCGCCGCCGGCGCCGATGATGAGCACGTCGTGTTCGTGGATCTCGTACGGCTCTTGCATCATCAGAACAGTCTCATATCGCTGATGATGCCCATCGAGAGCAGGCGGATATAGAGATCGGTCAATCCGACGGAAGAGAGGCTGAGCCAGAACCACAGGCCGTGGCGTTCGTTAAGCCGGCTGACCTGTCCCCAGACCGCGTGACGGGTCGGRCAAACCGAGAAACAATCGAGCCGACCGCCAATGAGATGTCGGAAGGAGTGGCATGAGGTCAGGTACAGAGTGAGGAGAGCAACATTGCTCACCATCACCAGCGAGCCTATCCCTGCGCCGAGCCGTCCGTCAAAGACCACACTGCGGGCCGCATGATACCAGAGGATGACCAGCTCAACCATGGCCAGGTAGAGAAAGTAACGATGGAAATTCATCAGGATCAGCGGGAATCGGGATTCCCCAGTATAGCCGGCCCGCGCGTCGGCCACCGCGCAGGCCGGCGGAGTCAGTAAAAACGAACGATGAAAGACCTTTCGAAAGTAATAGCAGCTAAATCGAAAACCCGCCGGCGCCCAGAGGATCAGGAAGGCCGGTGAGAGCGGCCACCACGCAGGCTTGGCAAACGCCGGATAGAAGGGTGAAAAGTAGTTCTTATACTCATAGTGGTCTCCCTGAAGGACCGCCCAGGCCGTATAGATCATGAATCCGCTTAACGCCAACACGATGAGCATCGGCTGCAGCCACCAGAACTCTCGCCCCAAGGCCGGCGCAGCAATCTGCCCCCGCTGGTTGCTCAGATGATCTTCGATCATAGATCTCCCAAGGGCCAACCTTGCACGCTTAACTCACGCAGTTACTTTTTCTTGACAGGTCGGCCTTTGCCCTTCATCTGCTGTTGCATCTGTTCCACCTGCGCCTTCATCTCATCGAGTTCCTTCTTCATCGCCTCGTTCTCGCCCTTCAGCGTCACCGACTCAGCCTTGAGATCGGTATTCTCTTTCTGAAGGTTCGCTACCTGCGTTTTCAGTTGCTCATTCTCCTTCTTCATCTCCTGGCCGCAGCCGGCAACCAACAGCCCGACAGCCAGCACCAAGGAACCCAGATATCGGTTTCGCAGTTTTGTCATGGCCCATTCTCCTTCTGTGAAAGGTTTACAGTACACGATCTACCGTTCAGAGCTTCAGGATGTCAACCAGTTCTTTGACGGCGGCCGCTGATCGGTGCAGCGCCGTCGTCTCGTCGGGTGTCAGTCGGATTTCGATGATCTGCTCAACTCCGCCAGCGCCCAACTTGACCGGAACGCCAACACACAATCCATGTATCCCGTACTCCCCGTCCAGATAGACGCAACAAGGCAGGATCTTCTTCCTGTCCTTTAGAATCGCCTCGACCATCTCCACAACCGAGGCGCCCGGCGCGTAATACGCGCTTCCGGTTCCCAGCAGCGCCAGGATCTCTCCCCCGCCCCCGGCTGTCCGCTTGACCAACGCCTCGACCCGCTCAGGCGGCAGCAGTTCGGTGATTGGAATCCCGGCAACCGTTGAATACCGGGGAAGCGGCACCATCGCATCGCCATGGCCGCCGAGCACACAGGCGTGCACATTCTCAACAGAGACTCGAAGCTCCTGCGCAATAAAGGTCTGCATCCGCGCAGCATCCAGCACGCCTGCCATACCGATAACCCGCTCCCGGGTAAAGCCGCTTCGCTTAAGCGCCAGTTGGGTCATCGCATCGAGCGGGTTACTGACAACGATTAGGATACAACGCGGCGAATGGGCGGTAATCCGATCGACGACCTCGCCCACGATCCTGGCATTTGTGTTGAGCAGGTCATCCCGGCTCATCCCCGGCTTTCTCGGGATGCCGGCCGTCACCACCACAATGTCAGAGTCAGCGGTGTCGCGGTACTCCCTAGTCCCAACGATCCGGCTATTGGATCCCAGGATCGGACCGGTCTCAAGCAGATCCAGCGCCCGTCCATGTTGGACGCTCTCCAGGATATCGATCAACACCACATCGGCCAGTTCCTTCGCAACTAGATACTGGCCGACGGTGGCGCCCACATTGCCCGCACCGCCGACGACGGTCACCTTCGGTCGCATCGATTAACCCATGCTCTCGATCACGGCTGTCGCGAATTCGGAGCACTTCAGCTCTTTCACATCGGTCGCCCCCTCGGCGCGCAGCAGTCTGGCAAAGTCGTAGGTAACCTGCCGCCGAGCGATAGTCTCCTCCAGCCCACGGATCACCAGGTCGGCCGCCTCATTCCAACCGAGATGCCGCAGCATCATCTCGCCGGACAGGATGACCGAGCCGGGATTGACCTTGTCCATATCGGCGTATTTCGGCGCCGTCCCGTGGGTTGCCTCAAAGATCGCATGACCGGTCCGATAGTTGATATTCCCACCGGGCGCAATCCCGATCCCGCCGATCTGGGCGGCAAGCGCATCCGACAGATAGTCGCCGTTCAGATTCAGCGTCGCGATCACGTCGAACTCGTCGGCTCGCGTCAGCACCTGCTGCAGCGTGATGTCGGCGATCGCGTCCTTGATCATCAGCTTGCGCTTCCACTGCGCATCGCCGTGCGTGGACCACAGCGCAAGGGCGGCCTCGACCTCCTCACGGACCTTTGCCTGTCGGTCCGGCGTCATATCTTTATAACCGGGATCGATGGCCAGCGCATTCTCCTCAACCGTGAGGTTGGGCTTCTGCGCTTTGTTGTCGAGAATCCAACTTTCTCGGAGGCTGACCGTCTCATGGCGGTATTTGCGGGCCGCCAACGCATATCCCCAGTCCCGAAACGCGCCTTCCGTGAACTTCATAATGTTCCCCTTGTGGACCATCGTCACGGACTTCCGTCGATGTCGGAGGGCGTACTCAATCGCGGCGTCGATCAGCCGCTCGCTCCCTTCCCGACTGACCGGCTTAATGCCGATCGCGGAGCTTTCCGGAAAGCGGATCTTCTTCACCCCCATCTCCTTCTGCAGAAAGCGGATGACCCTGCCCACCTCAGGCGAATGCGCCTCCCACTCGATCCCGGCGTAGATATCCTCTGTATTTTCCCGGAAGATCACCATATCGACCTGTTCGGGACGCTTCACCGGGCTCGGGACGCCGCAAATGTACCGGACCGGCCTGAGACAGACATACAGGTCGAGCAGTTGGCGGAGCGCGACGTTCAGGCTTCGGATGCCGCCGCCCACGGGCGTCGTAAGCGGTCCCTTGATGCCAACCACATAGGCGCGGAAGGCCTGCGTGGTCTCCTCCGGCAACCAGGTCTTCAGGGTATTGAACGCCTTCTCGCCTGCGTAGACCTCTAGCCAGGCGATCCGGCGCTGCCCGCCATAGGCGCGTTTGACCGCCGCATCGAACACGCGGACTGAGGCGCGCCAGATATCTCGCCCGGTCCCGTCGCCCTCGATGAACGGGATGATCGGATGATCCGGGACGTTTAACCGGCCATCCTCCACGGTAATTGCGCGACCGTCTTTCGGTATCTGCAGCCCTTCACCTCGATCCATCATCGGTATCTCCCTGACCGGTATCCTTTTTCATGCGCCACCGCACTTGCACGTCGGCGTGGGCAGGCCTCTCCTCCGCCAACATTGCGAAAAGATCGGCCGCGAGGCGCACGCTATCACGAACGCCGGAGGGGTGTCAAGCCATCGCACTGTCTGAGGAATACCGCTACCTACCCCACCAAAAGCCCCTCTGTTCAGCGTACGGCACTCGGCCAGCAATCCAGGCCCGGCTACTCGATGAATCGCGCCATCCACCCCGCCTCCGCCCAACAACAACTGGTTCGCGGCGTTTAGGATCGCATCGACGGCCAGCGTGGTAATATTAGCCCGCACTGCTCTGAAGATCGCCAATCCCGTCTCCGTGACTGTACGAGACTTGAAGGAATCGACCGAATCGTAATTCTCGAATGCGAAGGCGTCAAGGAGAAACCTGAGTTTCAGGTTGACAGCATTCCAACGCAAGGAGTAGCATTGCGTTTATTTGTGATAATCTGAGCAACGCAACTACCCCGTGGTATTTCATTCACCAAGTTCTCACGTCATCCCATAGGTGAGGCTATCAACGGCGATGATTCAGTGCGGGAACAAGCGGCCGATTTGGAAGGATGAAGTCTAGCCGGACGCATATGCCTTGGGGCCTGAAGAACATAGGAGACGATTATGACTCCTGAAGGGGTCGGAGATGTCATTAAAAATCTCTCCGAATACATTCTGCGATACGCCATCACGTTGGCGGCGGTCAGCGCGCTATCGATGGCGCTGCTCGAAGCGGTCAAAGCTCTTGGCAGCGTGCGCGATCGGTTTCACAAGCGGCGAGTCCGCAACTGGATCGAGCGGGTAACGGTTCCCGGAGAGGTCTTGATTTCCGGAGCGCCCATCCCCCCGGACGATCGCGTGTTTCATGAGCATGTGTACAGTGAATTGGTCTGGCTGACCACGGCGGAACAGGTTGACGCAACGGCGATAACCGGGTCTATCGAGTGGAAGCCCTGGCATATCTCTCCGAGTAACGCCCTGTTCGCCCTGGATGCGGAGAAGATGATGGGGCAAATCCAGGATGCGGCCGATGCCGCCCTTAACGATCCGGGTCGCTGCCTTAATCTCTACCTGTTCCTCACCGACGGCGCTCATCCCGAGGATATCACCAACTGGTACACGTGGGCCGGACAACCGCCTGTCTCAACGGCGGCCGACCCGACGCTTGCCAAGCGCCAGGCGGATACCTACACACGCCTGCGTCAGTTTATTCGGCGGCGACTTGATGCATTCCAACTCACGACTGGCTACCAATGGCAGACTGTCAATCAGATCGCCTCCGTAGTTCTCGGGGCCCTGCTGCTGGGCGGAAGCCTCTTGTACCTCGACAGGACCGTCGGGTGGCTGCTCGTCCCGCTATCCCTGGCCGGCGGGTTTTTGGCGCCGGTCGCGAAGGACCTGGTGCTGGCCCTCAAGCGGGTACGCAGTGGCTAGATATTTCGATCCACCTGAAGCGTATGCCCCCGGTCTGACCTTCCAACTTCGTAAGAAACTCGAAGGTGGAGAGTTGCTGACCCATGTGCGCCAGACGCCGGTGCCCGATCTGTACGCACGAACCGAGACAGTGGTGTTGATTCACGGGTTTAACAACCACTACGGCGAGGCCGGTACTGCGTACTACAGCTTCCGCCTCCGCCAGTACGAGCGCGCGAATCCGCAACTTGTCCCGCCCGCCCTGGAAAAGATACTCGCCGACCTGTTCTGGCCCGGCGACGCCGCGTGGGGCCTCTTCGACCTCCTGGATTTTCTGGTCTATCCGACGGCAGTCGGCACGGCAAAGAGCGCCGCGCGACCGCTGGCCGACCACCTTCGCTCAATGCCCAACCTCCGCATCGTCCACTTTGTGGCCCATTCGCTCGGCTGTCGCGTCGCCCTGGAAACGATTGACAACCTGCGCCAGGAGGGCGGGCCGACGGTGGGCAGGGTCTGCCTGATGGCGGCGGCCGTCCCGGTATTCAAGGTCCGGTCCGGGGGCAACCTCGCTCAGGCAATGGAACATGCCGGGGCCGTGCGCATCCTTTATTCCAGTGACGACTCGGTCCTCCGATATGCGTTTCCGCCCGGACAGACCCTCGCGGGGAGCGATGAGGGGGTCTTCCCTGCCGCTTTGGGTCTCCACCGTCCTCCCCCTGGGATTGCCGGTCGCATCGATCCGGTGGTCGTTGATCGCGCCGGCCACAGCGACTATTGGGGCGATTCGGGGCGACCGCCCGCCTCACTTGCGGCCGATCGGGTCGCCGAATTCTTTCGCTTCGGGTCGCAGGAGCGGACAATCGCCGAGCGGACATCTGGCGCCGCCCCCCGGACCGCCGGGGCCGACGCGCGCGAGATGGGCTACGCCAGAACATTTAGATCGACTCCCTGATGTACTAGCCGATATCTACGGGAAATCGGAAAGCCGCGCTCCGCGCGCTGATCCACACATCCGGTGAGCGTCGTCTGAACGGTATATGCGCGGGCTGATACCGTACTCGGCCTCCTCAGATTAGACCGACGCCCTGAAACACCCGCTGGGCCGCCTAATAAATGGCTCTACGCCATTCCTATCGCTGTTCTTGGAAATGGCGTTGATCATTGCCATATGGCAGCATATAATGCCAACCAAGAGGAGGAGCGCGCCATGGAAACAACCTTGGACAAATTCGGTCGGGTGGTGATCCCTAAAGAAATTCGCGATATTCTCGGTCTCAAACCAGGAGAACTGTTAAAGGTAGAGCAATCGGGTGACGAGGTAGTTCTGAAGCCGTTGCGGGAAGAACCCCCAATCAGGGTAAAGGATGGCGTACTGGTCTACGCAGGCACAGCAACTGGCAATCTGACGGAGGCTGTGAGGGCTCATCGCGAAGAACGCCTCAAGAGGGTGTCTTCGCCGGGGAAATGAAAGTTCTCTTTGACACCTCCGTCCTCGTGGCTGCGATTGTAGAACCGCACCCTTTGCATACCTCCGCTTTCCGATGGCTCACACGGGCAAGGGCGAAAGAGTTCGACATGGTAATTGCCGGTCATACCCTGGCTGAACTGTATGCGGTGTTGACCACGTTGCCAATACACCCAAAGATTACGCCCGGCATAGCCGGACATCTGATCCGTAGCGATGTTGAAGCCCTCGCAAAGACGGTTTCCCTCTCGCCTTCGGAGTACAGCGCTGTCGTCAGACGGATGGTTGATCTGGGGCTATCTGGAGGGGTGATTTATGACGCCATTGTCGTCAAGGCGGCGAACAAATCAGAAGCCGACCATGTGTTGACGTTCAATATTGACGACTTCAAGCGCGTGTGGCCCGAAGGCGTAGATCGTCTCATTGCGCCGTAAAGTTGTAGTCATCAGTGATGAAGCCTCTGAAGATCTCCCTATCGCAACTCTTCCTTGCAAGCTCGACATCTACCGCACTTCAAGAAGTTTATCGAGAAACTCGCGCGCGACGAGCGCGACATCGCGGTGGCCGACATCCACATCATAGTTCATCTGCCGCATCGCCTCTTCCGAGATCCGTCCGGTGAGCCGCTCGATGGCCGTTCGAAGCTCCGGGTGCGCCATCAGCGTCTGAGTCCGCACAACAGGGATCGCATCATACGGCGGAAAATACTGTCGATCGTCCTTGAGCATAAAGAGATCGAGGCCCTTGATCAGCCCGCTGGTCGCCTCACCGGCGATGAGATCGACGGATCCGCCGGCAAGCGCTCGGTAGCTGAGCGTCAGATCCATCACATGCGGCGTCTCGGCGAATCGCAGTCCGTAGGTCCGCACCAGCCCTTTGTAGCCGTCCTCGCGCTCCAGGAACTCGTAGCCGAAGGCGGCCTTCCAGCCCGGCGTATACGGCGCCGCTTCGCTGATCGTGTTGATATTCAGTCGCCGCGCCTCGGCCCCTCGAATAAGGATCGCAAAGGTGTTGTTGAAGCCAAGCGGCGCCAGTACCGTCCGGCCGCTCGCCGCATAGGCAGCGATGACGCGCGCGAGTACGTCCGCGTGACCCCGCGATACCTGTTGGTGAAAGATCCCGGTCAGGGCCGTTCCCGTATACTCCACATAGGCGTCGATCGCGCCGGACTGCAACGCTTGATCGGCGATGAACGTGCCGCCGAGATTCAGGCGGCGCTCAACCCTGAGATCGGTCGTCCGCTCGATCGTCTGAGCCAGCAGCTCGCCGAGAATAACCTGCTCAGAAAAGTTCTTCGACCCGACAACAATCCGATCTCCCCAGCGCCCTGAAACCACAAAGCTGCCCATGACGATCAGGACAAGCGCCACGCCGGCCGTCGTCGCCGCACGAACCGTCACGCGTCCCGATCGGGCGGCCCCGGGCGTCATGGCGCGCTCGAGCCATCCGAGCGACGCGTCCACCGCCAGGGCCAGGAGCGCGGCCGGCACCGCGCCCGCCAGGATCAGCGTCGGCTCCGTCATGGACAGACCCCGGAAGATGTAGTCGCCGAGCCCTCCGGCGCCGATGGCGGCGGCAATCGTGGCCGCCCCTACGCCGACAACCGCCGCCACACGCACGCCTGCTACCATCGTCGGCATCGCCAGCGGCAGCTCGACCTGCACCAGCAACTGTTGCGGCGTCATCCCCAGGGCCACGCCCGCATCCCGTGCGGCCCTGTCGATTCCCTGGATGCCGGTAACGGTGTTGCGCATGACCGGCAACAGCGCATACAGGATCAGTACGAGCAACGCGCTTCTGGCGCCGACCCCCCCAATAAGCGGCAGCGCCACCAAGAACCCGAACATGGCAAGGCTGGGCACCGTCTGCGCAACGTTGGCCACGGCCAGCAGCACGGCGCCCAGTCTGGGTCGGCGCGCCGCAACAATCCCCAGCGGCACTCCGATCACAATTGCCGCAATGGTCGCAACCAGCGTCAGCAGCAGATGCTGGGCGACGGCGCCCGACATATCGGCGCGATGGGTGATCCAGAAGTTAATCAGCGTCACGGGCGATAACCGGCGCCGACGGCATGGCATCAAGAAACATTCGGATCCTCGGGTCCCGTGTGCGAGCGACCCGCTCGGGCGTGTCGAGCGCGACGAGACGTCCCTGATCCAGGACGCCAAGCCGCGTGGCAAGCGCAAACGCTTCTCCCATGTCGTGCGACACCATGACGACGGTTTTGTGGAGCCGTTCCTGAATGCGGCGGAACTCGCGATGCAGCTCGGCCCGCGTGAGCGGATCGAGCGCGCCGAACGGCTCATCCATCAGGATGACGGGCGGGTCGGCGGCAAGCGCCCTCGCGAATCCTACTCGCTGGCGTTGCCCGCCGGAGAGTTGATGGGGAAAGCGCCCCTCAAAGGTGGATGGGTCAAGTCCGACAAGCTCCAGCAATCCCCGGCAGCGCGCCTGAATACGGGACTCCGGCCACCCGTTCAGACGCGGGACGACCCCGATGTTGCGGCCGATGGTCATGTGTGGAAACAGCCCGACCTCCTGCAGGACATAGCCGATTCGGCGGCGCAACGCAATCGGATCCCACTCGCGCGTCGACCGGCCCTCGACCCGCACGTCGCCGGCGTCCGGGACGAGGAGGCGGTTGATCAGGCGAAGGATGGTGGTCTTGCCGACGCCGCTCCGACCGACCAGGACGAGCACCGCACCGCGCTCCACAGTAAAGCTGACGTCGTCAAGGATCACCGCACCGCCCGGGGCTCGGTAGTATACACGCTCAAACTCAATCGCAGCCGGCTCATTCATGGGTGGAGAGCCGGTCGTTGTGGATCGCCACGGGCGGGATGATCAGGAGGCGAGGAACAGGCAAAATTGTTCCTGAGGATCACTGAAGCAACCAAGAACCTGAAATCCGTGGTCGATGAGTAACGACTGCATTTGCTCGCGGGAGTATTTGTGGCAGTTTTCCGTGTGGATGGTCTCATCCTGGCGAAACTCAAGGTCAAGGTCGAGATCGGCAATCCGGACGCGCTGGGGACGCAGGCTGACCAGGTGCATCTCAATCCGGCTTTTTGCCTGATTCCACACCGCTCGATGTCGAAATGCCGCCGGATCGAAGTCTGCCGACAACTCCCGATTGAGTCGCGTTAAAATGTTGAGATTGAATCTTGCGGTGATACCCTGGGCATCATCATAGGCCGCTTCGAGGACGGCAGGCTCTTTAATCAGGTCTACACCGAGCAGGAATCGATCCGTCTGTCGCAGATGGCGACGAAGCATCGTAAAAAAACGGGCGATCTCGTCCTCTGTGAAGTTCCCGATGGTGGACCCGAGAAAAGCCATCAGCCTGGGCCCGCCGACTTCGCCTGCCATGTAGCGCAACCCCTCTTCGAATTCGCTTACGACCCCCACGACCTGCAGGTGCGGGTAGTCATGTAAGAGCTGTCGAGTTCCATTCTCCAGGCCGGCAGGTGAGATGTCCACAGCGTAGTAGGTAAGCTCAGACTGCCGAGCCATGCAAGACTCGATCAGGTATCGGATCTTCGTGGAGCTACCGCTGCCAAGCTCCACCAGCGCCAGACCGGAGGGGCAGTGTTCGATGATGGACGCGGCATGACCTTTCAGAATGGCGGTCTCCGTACGCGTCAGGTAATACTCTGGCAACTCGCTGATCTGCTCGAACAGCGCGTTGCCTTCGGGATCGTAGAAATATTTACACGGCAGCCGCTTCGCGGATGCCGTCAGTCCCTGCCGGACATCCTCGGCCAGCCTGTTCTCCGCATATCTCAGCGGGATACAGCTATATCGTTCATTGTCCATGGCGCAACCTCACCCTGCTGTTTGGGTGATACCGTTCTTTAATCTCCCTGTCAAGGACAAAGGCATGCAAAGAACATGATGGTGATCGGTCTGCTTTTATGCTACAACTACGATGCTCGGAAAGATCAGTCGGTCTACAGCGTCCGGTC
>PQAQ01000051.1 GCA_003105305.1 Candidatus Methylomirabilota bacterium | reverse complement strand
TAAGAAGCCCGGCCGTTGAACGGCGGGGGGAGTGACGCAGTGCAGGCACATGACAAGGAGGTATGATGACGCAACCGGGAACATCACCAATAACCGAAGAGCAGATCTATACGACGCTTCGGAAACTCATTGATCCGGAGTTGGGGGTCAACATCGTGGATCTGGGGCTGATCTATGACGTACAGATCCAGGACGGTGACATCGCGATCCGCATGACCCTCACCACACGCGGCTGTCCTATGCACGCCAGCTTCGTCCAGGCGGTCGACCGCGCCATCCGAGAGATTCCCGGCGTTACCGGGGTGACCGTCGAGATTGTCTGGGAACCGGCCTGGAATCCGGACATGATCTCGCCTGAAGGGAAGCAGGCTCTGGCCGGTGGAGGGCGGGGGGCGCCGGCATGGTAACGCCACGGGTAACAGAAGATACGGTTATCGCGGCGCTTCGCGAGGTCAAATATCCCGGGATGAGCCGCGATCTTGTCTCCTTTGGCATGATCAAAAATACGCGGGTAGAGGGCGCAGCCGTCTATCTCGATCTCCAGATTCCGACTGAGGACACCGCGGTCATTGCCAAGGTAGAGGCCTCGGTCCGTGAGACGTTGGGTCGCGTGCCGGGGATCGGTGAGTTGCACATCCAGACCGCCAAACGCCAGGCGCCGCAGGAATCCGCGCCCGGACCGGCTCCGCTCCCAGGGGTTCGGCGGATCATCGCGGTGGCGTCGGGTAAAGGTGGCGTGGGGAAGAGCACCGTATCCGTCAACTTGGCTCTGGCCCTGGCACAGTCCGGGGCTGCGGTCGGTCTGCTGGATGCCGATATTTACGGACCGAACGTACCCCGGATGCTTGGCGAGGCCGGCCGGCCCACGGCGCATGAAGGCAAGATTGTCCCACTTGTACGGTACGGCCTGAATGTCATATCGGTGGGGTATCTGCTGGGCGATCAGTCGCCGATCATCTGGCGTGGTCCCTTGGTGGCCCAGGCCCTCAAGCAGCTTCTGCACGAGGTCCACTGGGGCGGATTAGACAACGTTGAGGTGGATTACCTGATCGTCGATTTACCTCCAGGGACAGGCGATACCCAGTTAACGCTGGTCCAGTCGGTGCCGTTGACGGGTGGGGTAATCGTGACGACCCCTTCGGCCGTGGCTCTGATGGATGCCGAGAGGGGCCTCAGGATGTTTCGGGAAGCCCGCGTCCCGATCCTGGGCATTGTAGAAAATATGAGTTACTTTATCTGTCCCCACTGCCAGGGCGAGACCGACATCTTTAGCCGAGGCGGCGGGCGGCAGGTGAGTGAGTCGCTTGGAGTTCCGTTCCTGGGGGAGATCCCTCTCAACCCGGCGATCCGTGAGGGCGGAGATACCGGCGCGCCCGTCGTCGTCGCGAGGCCGGAATCCGCCGAGGCGCTGATCTTTCGCAATGTCGCGGAGAAGGTACGCCTGGCGGCCGAGGCGGCCGCCGAGGCGATGCCTCAGATGATTATCCGCTAAACAACCAACAACCCTGAACTGCTATAAGGAGGAAGTTACCATGCCGGAGAACTATGCAGCCACCGTCGATGCCCGCGTCCTGCCGGTCCCGCAGAAGCACCCAACTATCTTCCGTGCTTTTGACGAGCTGGCGGTTGGGAATACCATGCTCCTGGTCAACGACCACGATCCCAAGCCGCTCTACTACACCTTCGCCGCGGAGCGGACCGGACAGTTCGAGTGGCGCTATCTGGAGGCCGGACCGGAGGTGTGGCAGGTGGCGATCCGCCGGGTGGCTGCCGCCCCAGGCGCGCAGGCGCCGGTCGAGGGGATGGGCTGCGGCGGACACCACGAACACCATGCGCACCATGGACACCAACACCACGAACACCACGAGCACGAGCATTCCCACGCCGGGTCGCCGACGCAGATTCTGAAGGACGAACATACGTTGATCCTTCAGGCGTTGGACGGGCTTGAGCGGAAACTGATTGCGATGGAGGCCGGGGCCGCCCCGGATCGAGCCTATTTGGAAAAGTCGGTGAAGTTCATCCGGACCTTCGCCGACGCGTGCCATCACGGCAAGGAAGAGGACCTGCTGTTCAAGACGATGGTGAACCGCGGCTTTCCATTGCAGGGCGGACCGATCGCGGTCATGCTGTCGGAACACGAGGCCGGACGCACCTACATCCGTGATATGGCCGACGCTGCGGCAGCGGTCGGGACCGATCCGGCCGCGGCCCAAAAGATCATCCGGAACGGGCGCGCTTATATCCAGATGCTGCGGCCGCACATCGACAAAGAGAACATGATCCTGTACGCCATGGCGGACAACATGTTGAGCGCGGAGGATCAGAAGCACCTGGGCGAAGAGTTTGAGCGGTTCGAGAATGAGAAGATGGGCGCCGACGTCCACAACTCCATGATGGCATTGCTGGAGGAGTTGAAGCCGGGCGGCCATTCATGTATGTAGACGGCGAGATCCGCGGCAGGCGACGCTACGGCATCTTGTCCCGCCCGCGGTAGTATTTAAGAATTCCCGCCTGCGACGCGGGTCACGTCGTATAGTGACCCGCGTCGCAGGAATCCTCTTGTCGATGGCCCGGTCCAACGCAGGACCGATGTCAGCTCACCCGACAGCCTGAACCCCTCACGATGCGATAATACCTGTCAGAGTGATTCACGATCGGTTTCGACTGTTGCTTAGAAGCCATAGGCGTTCTCTTCGTGCTGGCTCAGGTCCAGACCAATCTGCTCTTCTTCATCGCTGATCCGCAAGCCAACCAGCGCGTCAATGAGCTTCAGCAGGACCACTGTGCCCACGAATGCGAGGAGCATACAGGCCAATACGGCAATCACCTGGACCACGAACTGATGAGGATTGCCGAAGAACAGTCCGTCGGCCGCATCAGGGTTGATCGCCTTTGACGCGAACAGGCCGGTGGCCAATGCCCCCCAGGTGCCGCCAACGCCGTGAACACCCACAACATCCAGCGAATCGTCGTACCCCAGCCGCGCCTTCAGCATACAGGCGGAGAAGCAGAGAATTCCCCCGCCGGCCCCGATGGCGATCGCGGCCATCGGACCGACATAGCCGGATGCCGGGGTAATGGCGACGAGCCCGGCCACGACGCCGCTGGCCGCTCCCAGGACGGTCGGTTTGCCCCTGGCCCCCCATTCGACGAACATCCAGGCGAGCGCTGCGGCCGCCGTCGCGAGGTGGGTGACGACAAAGGCATTGGTGGCCAGCTTGTTGGCGGCTGTGGCGCTCCCCGCGTTAAAGCCGAACCAGCCGAACCAGAGCAGCGCCGCGCCCGTCACAGTCATCGTCAGATTGTGAGGCGGCATCGGTTCCACCGGATAGCCGCGTCGCCGCCCTACGACCAGGGCTGCAGCGAGGGCGGAGACGCCGGAACTGATGTGGACGGCCGTACCGCCGGCGAAATCGAGCGCTCCTATCGTGCGCAACCAGCCGCCCACCCCCCAGACCCAGTGCGCCAGCGGATCGTAAATCAAAGTGGCCCACAGGAGGGTAAAGAGCAGAAATGCGCTGAACTTCATTCGTTCGGCTATCGCCCCCGTGATGAGGGCCGGGGTGATGGCCGCAAACATCATCTGAAACACCATAAAGGCTTGGTGTGGGATGGTCGCCGCGTACTCCGGGTTGGGCTCCAGTCCGACGCCGTGAAGCCCCACCCAGGCGAGACTCCCGATTGTGCCGCCTATGTCGGGTCCGAAGGCCAGGGAGTAGCCGATCAGCGCCCACTGTACACTGATTAACGCCAGAGTGATAAAGCTGTGCATGATGGTGCCCAGCGCGTTCTTACGACGAACTAGGCCCGCATAAAACAGGGCAAGACCGGGGGCCGTCATCAACAGCACCAATGCCGACGAGGTGAGCATCCAGGCGGTATCCCCCGAGTCGACCTTGGGCGGCGCGGGCGGGGGTGGTGAAGCGGCGACGACGGGTGACAGATCGGGGGGGACCGGCTGGGCGAGAGAAACGACTGGGGCATGCAGCAGTGCGCTTGCAAAGATCAGCAGGATGACGGCATTCACGACACCTCGTTGTGGCATGGCTGCTCCTTGTTGTCATAGTGATCAACCCGACATTGTTGTCGGAACCCTCACTGGAGATAGAGATGAGCAGTTCCCGTGCCAACGACGGAAGATGATTCGCGTAGACAGGAACGTGTGGAAGTACCGGATAATCCTGCTTGGTAGGCGCCAGGGTGTTTGATTCAGGAGATGGCCACCTATTTACGTAGACTCTTGTGAGACTACGAAATGGGCAGTCCGAAACCTCGGTGATTATGGCGTAGGCATGGCGCCTTCTCGACCTGGCGCAGTACTGAGGCTCAGAAATACCTATGGTGTCCCTTGAATCAGGCTGTTGCCTTCAGCGCCGGCAGTCACGGGGGAAGGAGGCTGCCGTCAGAATCAGTATGGTGTCTCCCGATATGGGACGGCGCGATCCGGGTGTTCGCGATCAGCGAAATGCGCACCTGGGGCGGCCAGCATGGAGCACGAGCGGGCGTAACCTGTTCATTGCTATGTATCTTCGGGAGCGTTCCTCGTCACATCAGCGATGACCAAGGGCTCCGCATGCGCGTTGACAGCCTGCCCGCCGATCACGCAATATCGGATGCCGCGCTCCGACAGGAGGCTGATCAACCGCTCAAGAAAATCGGTCCGATCTATCGTCACTGTGTTCCAGGAGGCGCTCGCGCGCATCTTAGCCATCCATGTAGGGAGTTGCCATTCAGCCTATCTTAACAGACAGTACGATTTCCGATAACTGAGACCCGCCCGTTGTGGTCCTTTTCACCTTGACAGGTATGGGGTGCTATACTATGTATGCTGCGTAGGAATAGGGGAGCAGTGTAGCGATATCGATCATCTAAGTAGAGGCGGGAAGTGGCCGAGCAGGGTAGTGCCGGAGAGGGGCAAGAAGAGCCGGTGATCGCGACCCCCGAGGAGGGTGAGGCGACCCTCTGGTCGCGTCGCGATGTTTTTTGTCTTGCCGGATGGTGCGGGATCGCGGCCGGACTGGGGATCGGCGGTGTGGCGTTCGGACGCTTTATGTTCCCGAGAGTGCTCTTTGAGCCGGAAGCGGTCTTCAAGGCCGGTCTGCCGGAGGAGTACCCGATCGGGGCCGTCAGCGAGCGGTGGAAACAGGAGGAGCGTGTCTGGATTGTCCACGACCCCGATGGTTTTTACGCGCTCCTGGCCATCTGCACGCATCTTGGCTGTACCCCCAACTGGCTGAATGCGGAGAACAAATTCAAATGCCCCTGCCACGGCAGTGGGTTTCACCGGGACGGGATCAACTTCGAGGGCCCCGCCCCCCGGCCGCTGGAACGAGTGAAGATTACGCTGAGCGATGACGGGCAGCTTCTAATCGATAAGAGCATCCGCTTTCGCTTCGAGCGGGGCGAGTGGGCTAAACCTGGGGCGTTTCTCAAGCTCAAGGTCTAGCGCTATGTCGATAACCGTCGCATCTCGGCGTCCTTGGTCGTTGGCGATCCTCACGTCAACCGCGTACGCTCCGGTCGCCTCCTCCCTGCGCCCTTGGCCTGCTCGGTGCTTGGCACGTCGCGAGCAGACCGCCCCAACAACTTGGCAGCAACATGCAGGTGGTAGACGCGCAAGTAACCTAAATGGTGAAAGAGGACAATCCTGAATGCCCAGCCTGAGCGAGTTGAAGAAACGGATTGTCGAGTCGCAGCTCTGGCGCTCGATGTTTCGCCACGAGTATCCGGATACGCCACGCAACCGGGTGCTGCAGATCATGGCGAACGTCTGGCTCCACCTGCACCCGCCAAAGATCCGACGACACGCCATCAGGGTCCGCTTTACCTGGTGCATGGGCGGCATCACCTTTCTGATGTTTCTGGTGACGCTTGTGACCGGCGTCATCCTGATGTTCTACTATCGTCCGGTGGCCGAGTACGCCTATGCCGATATGAAGTACCTGCAATACGATGTCCCGTTCGGGATGATTATGCGCAACATGCATCGGTGGGCGGCCCACGGCATGGTGATTACCGTCTGGCTGCACATGTTCCGTGTGTTCATGACCGGCTCATACAAACCCCCAAGAGAGTTCAATTGGGTCATCGGGGTCGTGCTGCTGACGATCACGCTGCTCCTGAGTTTTACCGGCTACCTGCTGCCGTGGGATCAGCTTTCGATCTGGGCCGTCACGGTGGGGACGAACATGGCGAGGGCCACCCCCTTCGTGGGGAGCGAGGGGCCATTTGGTGAGTTGGTCGGCGTCACCTCGCGATATGATGCCCGGGCCTTCTTGCTGGGCGGCACCCTCGTCGGACCGGCGGCGCTGCTCAGATTTTACGTGCTGCACTGTATCTTCTTACCGATCCTCATCAGTCTCCTGATGATTGTCCACTTTTGGAGAGTCAGGAAAGACGGGGGGATTTCCGGGCCGTTATAGTGTTGGGCGCCCGGTAATTGAGAACGGCGATCGAACCGATCGGCAATGGCGAGCGAGGCGATGGCTGAACCAAAAGAGAACACGACGCTGAAACCCGATGCGCAGTCTGCCGGCGGGAAAGAACCTGTCGTGGCCGATAGGGTCCATGTCTGGCCCTACCTGGTTCGCAACGAGTTTATCTGCTCGATCATCGTGATCGTGATCCTCACCGTCTGGTCGATCGTGATCGATGCGCCTTTGGAGGAGCCGGCCAATCCGACGCAGACCCCTAATCCGAGCAAGGCGCCATGGTATTTTCTGGGGCTTCAGGAGATGCTGGTCTATTTCGATCCGTGGTTCGCCGGCGTCGTCCTGCCCAGCCTGATTATCGTCGGGTTGATGGTGATCCCGTATATTGACATCAATCCCAAGGGAAACGGCTATTACACTTTCAGGGAGCGCCCCTTCGCGATTACCACGTTTTTATTCGGCTTTTTCTTCCTGTGGATCTCGCTTATTATCACGGGGGTATTCTTCAGGGGTCCGGGGTGGAACCTCTTCTGGCCGTGGGAGACCTGGGATCCCCACATGGTGATTGCGCTCACCAACGTCGATCTGCCCGAGTGGGGTCCGCTTCGGTGGATGGGCAACCCCAAGATCTTCGGGGTTGAGCTGATCGGGCTGGTCTTGATTACGCTCTACTTCAGCGTGGCGTTCATTGTGTATTACATGAAACGGGACACGAGCGACACGATCCGCCAGTTAGGTCCCGTCCGCTACGGGATCGTCGCCTTTCTCTTACTGACGATGATGAGCCTTCCGATCAAGGCGCTTCTCCGCCTGGCATTCAACATCCAGTATGTCTGGGTGACGCCCTGGTTCAACATCTAAACCTGACGCAGAAGTCGAGGATACCTGGTGCAGTCGTGGAGAGGGTGGCGCACGCGTAAGTTGGCGGAGCAGCGATCCTTACGGGTCCTGTTCTTTGTGGCGAGTATGCTTTTTGTATTGGTTGCCGTCTGGGCGGTGTGGAATGAAACGAAGACGAGACGACCATGGAAGGCATATCAGCAGCAATTCAATCAGATGGAGTACGAACAGGCGGCGCGGGAGCTGACTGCGGAGCGATCGAGACTGAACGCGCCGGAAAGTCTGGCTGCCATCGCCGAGCTGCGAGAGGAATTGAAGGCGGCGCGGGCGAGGCTTGCCGGACCCGAGGCGGTCAAGGCGCAGCAACTGCTGACGCAGCGCGAGACCGAATACGCCGAGCTGAATACGAAGATCCAGTTTCTGAAGAGCGAACGGGATGAAGCGCTCTACTGGGTGGACCATGCCATTCAGAGCAAACAGGACAGCACACAGCCCAGAGCCAAGGTGGCGGCGATTGAAAAACAGTTGCGAGAACTCGGCGCACAGGCGGAGAAGCTGAATGCGCGGGTGGAGGACGCTCGGGCAGCCGTCAAGCAGTTTCGGGCCGCTGTCGATACCGTTCAAGGAAGGATTGAGGAGTTCAATGCGCCGCTGGCCACCCTCGAACGCCGCCTGGAAGCGATCCGGGTGCGCGTTCCGGAGATCAAACAGGTCGTCATAGAGGGCCTGGCGACTAACGAGTTTAAGGAGCCGATCGTTACGGTCGATCGCTGCGCGACGTGTCACCTTGCGATCGATCGTCCCGGATTTGAGCAGGTCAAGCAGCCGTTCCGCACCCATTCCTCTCGGGATGTGTTGTTGGGCAATCACCATGTCGCCCGGTTCGGATGCACGGCGTGTCATCAGGGACAGGGACCGGCTCTTGATGTTGAGGCGGCGCACGGCGAGGCGCCTCACTGGGATCGTCCGTTGCTGCGCGGCGACTTCGTGCAGACCAGTTGTCGGAAGTGTCACGCCGATAAAAAGGAGTTTGCGCTGGCGCCCGTCTATTCACGCGGTAGACAGATGGTTGAGGATCTCGGCTGCTTTGGCTGCCACACGATTGCAGGGTTCGAGAAGGCCCAGAAGGTGGGACCGGATCTGACGCGGATCGCCAACAAGGTCGATCCGAGCTGGCTGGTCCGGTGGATCCAGAAGCCCAAGGGCTACCTCCCCAAGACGAAGATGCCCCATTTCGAGCTGTCCGGTGACGACGCGCTGAGCATCGCAGCGTATCTGTTGCGCACGTCACAGGCTATGCCGGAGCTGCGAGGCGTGTTCAAGGCGTCGGCCTCGACGGAGCGCGGAAAGGAGATTGTGAGCGCAGTCGGGTGTCTCGGCTGCCATCGGATTCCCGGGATAGAGGCCAAGGCTCCGCCAGACGGCACCCCGTCGCCCGCCTCGCCGCCGGACACCGAACGGGAGGCGCCGGCGCCGGGTGCTGAGACAGCGTCCGAAAAGAAGCCGGTGAAGGCCCGGCCGTTCGCCCCTCCACCCGTGCCGGGAAATCAGGATTTCGCGCCCGATCTTTCAAGGGTCGCCGGCAAGGTGAACGCGGATTGGCTGTTTGCCTGGGTCAAGAATCCGAAGCAGTTCCGCCCGACCACCCGGATGCCGAATCTGCGCCTCTCCGACGAGGAGGCGAGAGCGGTGACTGCCTTCCTGATGACGTTGGGACGCAAGCAACCGATAGCGGGTGTGGAGCGGGAGGTAAGCAAGACCGAGCGCGTTGCGGCAGGTGAGCATTTGATCCGCAAGCGGGGTTGCTTCGGCTGCCACGACATTAAAGGGTTTGAGACGTCGGATAAGATCGCGCCGGATCTTAGCAACTTCAGCCAGAAGCGCCTTCTGGAGCTGTTCTTCGGCGAGGCGGTCCAGGTGAAGCAGACCTGGCAGGATTACACCTTCTGGAAGCTGAAGAATCCTCAGATCTATGCGACAGAGCGAGTGGAGCAGTTAATGCCGAACTTCGGCTTTACCGACGACGAGGTGAAGACGCTGAGAGTCTATCTGAAAAGCCTCAGCGCTGAGCGGGTCCAGCCGCAGTTTCAGCGTGGTCTGTCCGACGAGGAGCTGGCGATTCAGAGCGGACGGACACTTGTTCAGCGCTACAACTGTAACGGCTGTCACGTCATCGAGGGACAGGGCGGCGCCATTGCGACCTTTTACGCCAACGAAACCAGAGTGCCTCCACCTCTTGAGGTGGGGATGATGCACGAAGGGGAGAAGGTTCAGGCGACCTGGCTATATCAATTCCTTGGTCGACCAATTCCGCTCAGGCCGTGGCTCGACGTCCGGATGCCGACCTTTGGCCTCAATATCGAGGAGTCCACCGCCTTGACGAAATACTTTGCGGTGATGGGTAAGCAGCAGGTGCCCTACGAGTATGTCTCGCTGGGGGAGCCGTCTCATGAACTGATGGAGGCCGGTCGGATACTGATGTCGAAGGACTATTTTGACTGTTTCACCTGTCACCAGCAGGGTGACAAAAAGCCTGAGGGTCCGCCGGAAAACTGGGCGCCTGATCTCGGTCTGGCCAAGCGCCGCTTGCGGCCGATCTGGATTGGCAAGTGGCTGAAGGATCCTCAGAAGGTCCAGCCGGGGACCAAGATGCCCAGCTACTATCCGGGGGGTCCGGACGATATCCTCGGAGGTAATGAAGACCGGCAGATTCAGGCGATCATCGAATATCTGATGCACCTTGGCGAGGACTGATGTATAGTGTCGAGATGATGGGGCAAGAGAGGTCCAACGAAACGGAGCAACACAGCGGAAGAAGGAGGCGATGTTTCATGCACAGGATACGTACGATAGTGACGGCGACCGTGGCGGCGGCTGTCTGCCTTGGAACCGCTGCGCAGGTGTTGGCGTATGAGGGTGGTGAGGTGAAAGGCGGTGGGACGATCGCCGGGACGATCACATTTTCCGGGACTGCGCCGGCGAGAAAGGAACTCCCGGTGACGAAAGATAAAGAGGTCTGCGGAAAGAAACAGCACCTGAGCTATGATCTCATTGTGGGTCCGAATAAGGGAATTGAAAATGCCGTTGTCAGTCTGATCGATGTCAAGAAGGGGAAGAAGTGGACAATAACCAAGGCCACAATAGATCAGAACGGGTGCGTCTATGAGCCGCATGTCGTAATTATGCAGGCAGGCGGCGAGTTGGACATCCTGAACAGTGACGGGATTCTCCACAATATTCACACCTACAGTAAGTTGAATCCCTCGATCAACAAGGCTCAGCCGAAATTTAAGAAGGTGCTGACCGAGAAGTTTGCGAAATCGGAGATCGTCAAGGTGACCTGCGATGCTCACAGTTGGATGCTTGGCTGGGTTGTTGTGTCGGACCATCCATACGTAGCGGTTACCAACGACAAGGGTGAGTTTACCCTCAGCGATGTTCCGCCGGGCCACTATAAGCTGGAGGTCTGGCAGGAGACGCTCGGCAAGAAGGTGCAGGACGTCGTCGTCAGGGCGAACCACGAGACGAAGATTCACGTCGAACTGACAAAGTAGCAGACCGACCTGAAATGATCCTGAAATGACGATATAGGGGCGACCCATGGGTCGCCCC
>PQAQ01000050.1 GCA_003105305.1 Candidatus Methylomirabilota bacterium | reverse complement strand
GTCTTAGGCTCCAGCCGGTAAGCAACCGAGTCGTTGATGTAGACCGCCCGCCACTCAAGGAAGTCGGTAGGAACCGCAATAACTCCCGATGCAATCGTCCCCGTGTAAGCGGTTTCCATGTCCGCCGTGCGAAGCTCGCGCTGGATGCGCTTTTCCCCAAGCATGATCTGATCGACCACGGCCGTAGAGTTATCCGACCTATGGATAAAGTCAGATACGGAAGTCTTAAGGTCGTTGTAGCTAGCGATCGTCATTTATCAGCCCGTATCGGCCATCAAACTCAGGGTTAGTCGGATCGTTCTGGAATTTGCACAAAGGGGAATCCTCGGGGATGTGAACCTTTATCCCCCTGCCCCTAGCCACTCCAATCAGGTATTCGCAATTCGGGCGCTGAAAGGCGTATTCCTCTTCGCCCCTCATCTCCACCCCGTAAATGCCTATTTCCTCCGCGCCYTCGTGGATCGCCAGGGCGAGCATGTARCCAATGGAGGAATTGAAGTAATGCGCCCCSACGCTCTCGGAAACCRYCTGCACGGGGTATTCCAGCGCGTTAGGGACTTCYGSGTATKCCKCCTGCATGTAGAGCYTRGGAAGGCCCYTCAAGCGCTCCAGATAGTCCTTCCTGCTMARCCTTCTCCACCCGTCGATGATCGACAGGGAGTGCATTTCGAACAGGCGGTCAAACCGGACCCACCAACCCTCAGCCCACGGCAGGCCCCACTTCTCCCAAGACGGGTCTTCCCAGGGACATTCATTAAGCGTTTTCGGAGCAAGCCCTACTACGGCAACCTTCAGGCCCACTTAGCCCGCTTCTTCGCAAAAGGCTTTCCATCGACGGTCAGCATTCCGGCTTCCTCACTTTGCAGATAAAGAAGCCCGCGCCTAACCTCTTCAGGATCGGGGGAGAGAAGGTCATATCCAAGACCCTTCAGCCTCACAATGTCGCCCATGTGAACGCGGGCAACGTGCACAAGGTTCCCCTTGTATTTCCCCATCCCGGCCCGCTCGACCTTCTCCCTCTTGTTTAGCTCCAGAACGGCGGAATTGTCATAGGTGGTCGTTACCACCATCTTCCCGCTCAATTCGTCTAGCTTTGAGGTCTCTTTAAGGTCGCTCGGAAATTGATCTGTCATAAGAAAAAAGGGGCGAGCCGAAGCCCGCCCCATCAATCATCAAGTGGACGCCGTGGTAATCGTGATGGCGTTGTAAGCAATGCAGGTGCCATACGCATACCAATACGTTCCATCACAAATCACTTCAACCTTATCGCCAGCAACCGCAACGCCATCGACAAAGCTGATCGTATCCCCGCCCGTGGTCTCGGAATCGGGGTTCGTGGTCGAATTCACGCCAGAAGTAACCACCATGCCCTTGATGATGTTCGCGGAACTGGTGGTGACAATCGTGTAAGACGCACCCGAGGGCGCGGCCTTCACGACAAACGTGTATCGAAGCCCGGAAGAAGGCGCCGGGAGCGTGGAGACAAACTCGGTCGCGGAATTCAGGAAAAACGTCTTCCCGCTTTCCTCGGCCGTAATGACATTGGTCGCCGTAACGATTTCGGGCGGGTAGTTCACAACCCCGTTGCCGGTCACGTTGTCGATAACCTTCAGGGTGCCATCAACCCCCTGGACCGTTTTGTAACTCATCTATCCCTCCATGAAGTGAAACGGGGGCCGAAGCCCCCGTTAATTGGTCAGATCACCTATCAGGAGGTCGTGAGGTCGTAAACGGCCGCGTGCGCCTTCTCGTTGCACACTTCGAGAGTGTATTCAACGAGGATTTGCTTGCGCACCGAGTCGCCAGTTTTGGCGAGGTCCCACGATTGGAAGTTACGCAGCATGGCAACCTTCATGTATTCCGGGTCAACGAAATAGATCATGTCGGTCGGCATCTGGCGGCAGGGCACAAGCTGGATTTCCGCACCGAGCGGGTCGATGTAGAAGTCCACCGAGTTAACCACCTTCTTCTTGTCGCCATCGCTCATCTTGGTGGACGAGCCCGAGAAGGTCGCAAACTTGCGCTTCTGGAAGGCGTTAAGGAAGCCCTTGGTAGGATTCCCGCCATTCGTCCACGCAAGAGCAAGAGCCGCTTCCACATACGATTCCTGGAGGGCTCGCGCCGTGCCATCGGTGTAAATGTCCGCACCCGTGCCAGCGGCAAGCGTGCCGCCAGAGTCATAGCTCACGTTGGTAATGAGATAGGTCGGAACGCCAGCGCACTCGGAGGCCACGGTATCCGTGCCGACAACGGAGGCGTTGTTTTCAAGCAGGGCCGCTTCCACGTCCCGCTTGAGTTCCTTCATCTTGTCTTCCATCTCGCGCGCCATGTTGGAGCGCATGCCGGCCTTATCGACCGCTTCCTGCGTGCCGGACACGAGCGCAACCTTGTCCGAAATGGCGCGATAGTTGTATTTACGAACGTTCGCGTTCGCGGCGTCCGTGGTCGCGTCATCGCCTTCAATCACGAAGTTGGTAGCCGACGCAGCCGCGAGCGAGCGGGTAAGCCATTCGTGCTTGGTGGCCGTCGCCTTCGTCTTCGGGATCGAAGACAGGAAAGGCGTTTCGGTGGGGGACACATCGTAAATAATGTCCGACAGGTCTTCGCGGTTCCCAACCGCGTCATAAGTGCTGTGGGTGTTGGTGGGTTGTCCCATTGCTAGATTCCTTTACTGAAAGAGTTAGACCTTTCCGGCGCGAAGCAGGTATTCCGCAACGGAACCACCCTTTCCGCCGGTTTTGCGGATTTGCTCTTTGAGGGATCGCACGCTTTCGGCAGCACGTTGGCCCGCGTCTTGCGGGGAGCCGGGCTTGATTAGCTTCGGGGCGGCGCGGAGTTTCTTCTCCACTTCCGGCGCTTTCGATTGCACCGATGCCGCCTTCATCGCGTTTCGCAGAACCTTGACCATCGCGGCGTCATTGAGCCCGTTWAGRGCMTCAAGRCCGACRCCGTTGGACATRAGCCACTTGACCGTGGCTTGCTTCTCGGACTCGGCTACTTCGGGGTTCGCCCACTCGGGTATGAGTGATGGGAGCCGTTGAGCCTCAGTCGCAAGTTGCTGTTGAGCGCGATACGCGAGAGCCTGATTGACCTTGTTCTGATAATCATTGAACCCGGCCATAAGTTGATTCACCTTGGCCGAACGGGTCTCAAACGCCTGCTTCTTCTGGATGTGCGTTACGGGGTCTTCAATCGCAAGCTGGTCCCAATTGATGCCCTGGAACTCGTCCATAAGCGTCTGTTGAGCGGCCTGCACCAAAACCCCGAATCGCTGCACTTCCTGCGATGCGAATTCCTCAAATTGCTGTTGCTGTGCAGATAGGGCCTTTTCCTGCTCCGCTACCTGCCTAACACGGTTGTCCGCATGCCCCTTCAGTTGGTAGGACGCAATGAAGTCTTTGAGCTTGGCAACCCCTTCGGACCCGTCAATCTTGGTCTTGATCTTTAGAGTCCCATCCTCGTCAACATCGAGAAGATCGGCCTCTACCCCAAGAATCTTGGCTACGTCCGAAAGTTCGTATTGCGGCCCTTCGTCTTCCTGCGTTTCATCGCCATCCGGTTTTGCTTCGACTTCCGTTCCCTGCTCTTGCTCCTGCTTTACCTCTTTACCCTCGGGTTGTTGTTGGTCTTCCTGCGCCGAGAGTTTTGCCTCGATCCTCTCGACGATACTTGCGCCGGCATCGCCGGTAGGTTTCTCGTCAGCCATCTTTTCCACCCTGTATCAGCCCAAATGGGCATAAAAAAAGCCGCCCGAAGGCGGCTCGCCAAAACCAGTTACGTCTTCAGCTATCTGTTAAACAGGCTGAATCCCCTCTTTTTCTCCAATTCGGCCATCCGAATAGCCGCTACATTCCCATCCTCTACATAGCGGTAGATTTCACGCCTCACGCCAGCCAAAAGCTGCTTGCTGAGGATGATCCGTTGCGCCATTTCCTTGTTATCCGGGTCGCATGAAAGCGCCCTTTGATCCAGATACGAAGAAACCGCGCTAAACGCATCCTTCAACATGGGGTCGTCCAGAAGACGCCTTGCGTCCTCGGCCTTCCATGTCGCACTTTCAAGACTCATTGAACCCCCATCTGCGGCATCGGTTGTGCGGCCTTGAATTCAAGCCTCATGCGCTCTATCGCAAGCTGCGTATCGGCCTGCAACTGAGCCTTATACCGCTCAAGTTCCATCTGCGCGGCGATCTTCTCGCGCTCGATGGCAACATCATTGGCCGACCTTACTTGCTCCTGCTGCATGTCAGCCTGAGCCTTGGCCTGAATCTCGCCCTGCTTCGTTTGCGCGTCAATCTGCGCCTTCTGGAGCCCCGCCTGGGCCTTTACTTCCTCGGCTTGGACAAGCGGGTCTTTCTTGCTCCCCTGTTGCTGCTGCGCCTTCTGCCATTCGGGGTTTTGATCGTCAGGCGTAATCACATACTTTTCCGGCATCTGGAAACCGAGGGCTTTGCACAGGTCCGTAAACA
>PQAQ01000049.1 GCA_003105305.1 Candidatus Methylomirabilota bacterium | reverse complement strand
GAGGTCGAACGGGCCGCGCCGCCCATGGCCATTGTCGAGGCCGTCGAAATGGCCTTCCAGCGCAGTCACGACAGCGACGTGCTGGTACCACCTCGCCCCCACCTGGAGGTTGATGGGAAGACGATCCTTCTGATGCCGGCAGTCATGAACTCACATTTTGCCGTCAAGATCGTCAGCCTGGTCAAGGACAACCCTTCCCGGGGCCTGCCGCTTCTCCACGGCGTCGTGCTTCTCTGTGACGGCAAGACCGGCCGCCCCATCGCACTCCTGGAGGGCGGGATGCTGACCTCTCTGCGCACAGGTGCCGTTGGCGCGGCGGGAATCAGGAGTCTTGCGCCCAGAAACTCGTCGCAGTTGGGGATCGTGGGCGCGGGAGTGCAGGGGCATCAGCTGGCCCGTTTCGCCCTCAACGTTCGGCCGATACGCCGGGTTCACATCTTCGACCCTGATGAGATGCGGGCGACCAAACTGGCGACGCATCTTGGTCAACTGGAATCCGCTCTGCATGTCAATGTGCACAATCGCGTTGAAGATGTCATCACCAATTCGGATGTGATCATCACCGCGACCACCAGCACCACCCCGGTCCTCCCCGATGATCCCGACATCTACCGGGGTAAGACCATCGTCGCCGTGGGTTCCTACAAACCGAACGTGCGGGAGTTGAGTGGAGCGGTCTTTCGTCATGCGCCGTACCTGTTCGTCGACACCATGACGGCCTTCACAGAGAGCGGGGATGTGCTGGGGCCCATTGGGGAAGGGCTCGTGGTCGAAGAACGGGTCGTGGAGCTTGGTGAGATAATCAAGAACCCAGGGCAATTTCACTTCGGTGCACGGGCAACCCGGATCTTCAAGTCCGTTGGCTCGGCGTTGTTTGATCTAGCCGCGGCGCGAGTGGTGGTTGATAAAGCCAACGCAAACCACATCGGCACCGAAGTCGATATCTAGGAGGAAGGAATGCTAAAGCCACCCAACCGGCAACCGCCGACAGGCTGGAGACGAATCGAAACCCTCGACGCCCACACCTGTGGCGAGCCTTTGCGCATCGTTCTTTCCGGTCTGCCCGCGATTCCCGGTAAGACGATTCTTGAAAAGCGACGTTACGTCAAAGAGCATCTCGATCACCTGCGCACGGGGTTGATGTTCGAGCCGCGGGGACACGCGGACATGTACGGCGCCATCCTCACCGAGCCGGTGAGCAATGACGGCGATTGTGGTGTCATATTCATGCACAACGAAGGTTACAGCACCATGTGCGGGCATGGCATCATAGCCCTGACCTGCGCCCTTCTCGACACCGGCATGGTCGACAAGACGGGCGATGCTCCCGAACTCCGCATCGATTCACCAGCGGGGCGGGTGACCGCGACAGGCCATCGTCGTGGAGGCCGGGTGACCAAGGCATCCTTTCACAATGTCCCCTCTTTCGTCTTTGCCCGGGATTGTCAAGTCGATGTGCCCGAGGTTGGACGGATCCCGGTCGATATCGCCTTTGGCGGGGCGTTCTATGCCTTCTGCCCGGCTGCGAGCGTGGGCGCCACGATTGTGCCCGAGGAGCACGACCGGCTGATTCACTTCGGCAAACTCGTCAAACGGGCGGTGATGGCGCAAATCGCCATCCGTCACCCCTTTGAAGAAGACCTGGGGTTTCTCTACGGGACGATTTTCACTGGACCGCCGGCAGATCCCCGTCACCATAGCCGCAACGTTTGCATCTTCGCGGAGGGGGAAGTGGATCGCTCACCCACCGGCACGGGTGTCAGCGCTCGAGCCGCGCTGCATCATTCCAAGGGTGAGTTGGCGCCCGGGAACTCAGTTGTCATCGAGAGCATCCTCAGTACCACCATGACCGTCCGGGTGGCCGAGGTGGTGGAGTTCGGGGGTTACCCTGCAGTGATCCCCGAGGTTTCAGGCATGGCCTACATCACGGGTCGAAATGAGTTTCACTTTGATCCCGATGATCCGCTCATAAATGGATTCATATTTCGATAACAAGACAGCACTGTTACCGGGACGGCCCACCACCACAACCGTGGTCTTCCAACCGCTCACGGCGCTATCAAGCCGGTTGGAAAGCCAGGAAATTCCAGAGAGAGGAAGGCCCGCCGTGCCTACTCGTGGTTGTTGGTGTACTTCGTGATGAGCTTCTCGCGCAGCTTGATGTAGAGGTCGGGAACTTGTTCCTGCACTCCGACGCAGTAGTCGGTCAAGAGCTTCTTTGCGGCGGCAGGGTCCCTCTGGAAGACTGCGAGCGCCTCCTGTTCGAGGCTCGGAAGGCGGTCGAAGATCGCCTTCTCGAACGGCTCGCGCGCGGCACGGACGTCCTTGATTGCATCCTGGAAGCGTATGTTCGTCAAGTTGTCGACGAAGTCGATCGTCCAGCGTGCGCTGGCGTCGCTGTACGCTTCGGGATCGTAGGTCCGGTACGCCTTTGCCGTGGCCGTGCACCCCGCATAGATCGGCACGTAGGGACTGATCGCCGGGTTGTCGAGGTAGACCCAGTAAACGCCGCCGATCGCCGGCGGCAGCCAGCCACGAAGCTGGACGACCATGCCGTAGTGACCGCGATGGCGGGCCACCGGGCGGCGGTAGACGAGCTTGAGCAGGGCTCGTAGGTCGCGGCCCGGAAAGGGTGTGGCGAGCGAACTCTTGACCATGCCGCCCTTGCCGTCGGGGACGAGCCACTGCGGCTCGGCGCTCATGTCGTAGATCGTGCCCTCCATCCAGGAGCGCTGAAAGTCGATGATCCGCTGCAGCGAGATCTTCTGCTCGGGCTTGAGCGAGAACGGGTAGATGGAGACGGGCTCGACGGTCTGGAAGTAGTTGGAGAGCGGTTTGTAGGGATCAGCGGGGTCGAGTTGGCGGTC